>JAFYEU010000053.1 GCA_017544105.1 Bacteroidales bacterium | reverse complement strand
AAACAGATGGTAACCCTCTTTCATCATCCTGGCAGCCAGTCGCCAGGCTTCCTCGGGGGTCTGGAGGGCGTCCACGCGGACCTTTGCCTCCTGCAAGCGTTGCTGCTGCAAGGCGATGGTCGCTTCGTCTCGACGGGCGATGTCGCTTTTCATCTTCTCCAACGAGGGGATACTCAGGGCGGCGAGGCGCTGATCCATCAGCTTGGGCACCTCCACCTTTGCCCAGCAGTTGATGTCGAGTTTTGACTCATCTACCTGGGCACTTTTCCAGAACCCGCCGTTACAGTACATGAAGAAATCGTCGCCGGGCTTGTAACTATCGTCCCCCGCGTCCGCGGGTACGGGCCAAATGCCGTTATCCACGGCGGTCTCCGGCTCGTCCGGGTCGCCTTTTTGGCAGGCGCTCAGACCCAGTGCCACGATAGCCATGGCCATCAGATAGAAATACTTTCTCATTGTTGCTGATATTTAGTTTTATTATTCGGCATCCATTGCCCCTCCGCCCCCGCTGGTGGGATTGCCCCAGGGCAGGCAGGTGTTGATGCGGAGAAAGTTGCCCCAGCCGGTCAGTTTGTGGAACGTACACTGCTCGTAGCCCGCGCCGACATTGCTCTTAATGGTTAACCCGGCTCCTATGAGGTCGGCATTGTAGAAGGCCTCCTTGTAGAGGCAGACGCTGAGGCTGTAGTGGTCGAGGTGCTGCACGCTCCAACTGATGTCGGCACGCTGAAGGATGGCCCGGTCGAAGGCTTGTTTCATGTCCAGCGCGATGGCCTTCAGTTCGCCGTCATCGGTGTTGGAGGCCAGCTTGTCGGCATAGTCTTGGAGGTCGAAGAATGGACTGATGTAATTGTTGGCGATGTCGTCGGATGCCAAACGGAATCTGTAAACCTGCGTGGTGGCGAGGTCGATGGCCTCTTTCTGCGTGGGATAGAGGGCAATGAGACGGTCGGCCAGTCGCTTGGTGACATCGAGAACGCCGTCGATTTCGCTGGTGCGCAGCAGTTTGAAGTCGCCGTTGACGGCTTTGCCCTCATCATGGCTGTACCACTCCTGCCATGCAGGGGTGATGTCGTCGAGCATGTAGGCGAAGGCATCCTCCACGTCGTCCTTCTCTATGAGCCCTCTGATGAAGGCGGGCAAAATGATGTAGTCGCTGCTGAGCAGGTGGGCGGAGCAGGCGACGTACTCGGCTACGTCGCGGAGTTCTGTCAGCGACTCCATATTGCCCATCAGGCAGTTGTTGAAGAAGAGGGCCTTCAGCGGGGCGCGGCCCGTGGCGCGGATAGCCTGCGAGAGTTCGTACATGTCCAACTGCTCTTTGCCATTCCATTCGTCGCCGATGACGCCTTTCGTGGCGTCGGGATTTTCGGTGTATTTGCCCGGGATGTCATTCATCGGGTCGAAGCCGCTGCCGTGGCCCCAGATGGTGAAGATGTATTCTTCGGCGGGACAGAAGAGACTGCTGAACTCGATGAACCTGTGGCTGGTGTTGGGGTCGTAGAGTTTGGTGGCGATGGCCTCGGTGTGCATGCCATGCGCGTTCAGGCCCTCAGCGTGCAGGTTATTGAGGTCGGTCTCGCTATTCAGTTCGAACCATACCACGTCGCCGTCGTCGGTCAACTCTCCGCTGGTGTTCTGGCCATACTTGTAGAGGACGGCTACGCGCACCTTGGTGGAATCTTTCAGGTAAGGCCTGACCGCCTCCCAAAAGTCATTTTCGATGATGTTGTCCATCTTGCCGCCGGCGTTGCCATAGACGAAGATGGTGTAGCGGGCCTGGAGGCCGGGGACCGAGAGCAGTTCGCGCTTGCCCCACTCGTCAAACTGCTTAATTTGAGCAGCATCGGCCTTGTCGAAAGTCATCCCGCCGGAACCTTCGTAGCGTAGCGTCAGTTTACCGCTTTCGGTCTTGTACGTCCAGCCCCAAGGGCCATCCTCCATCAGGGTAACCAGTTTGCCGTCCGCCGCAGTGTAAGTGAACGGCTGGTGCTGGACAGCCACGGGGTCTTCGCCCGAGAGGAAGAACTCGTCGCACACGCCTGTGCCATCGGCATTGAACGTCCACACGTTCCACGCCTTTCCGTAGTTCCAGATAGAAAATGTTTTTCCGGAGACATCGGCAACCCAAGTGCCGCCAAAATCCTTGTATCCGGAGGGTGTGTTATCCTTGTTGCAGGACGTTAGCATTGCTGCGCAGCAAAGGACGGCTGCGAGCATAGTGAAAATCTTTTTCTTATTCATACGTGTTTTTATTAATTTCGTCCAACAGTTCAATATTCTCTCGGATAAACCGGGCCAGGGCGGCATTCTTGTCTCCAATGCGCCACCGCTGGAAAACGATGATGGCTACCAGCATCAGTACAATGACGATGATGGCGGCGGCCAGTGCTACGGTGATGATCATGGTAAAATCCATACGCGTTGCTCGTTTAATCCGGCAGCAAAGGTATACAAAGAAGGCTGGCCCGTTGTGCCACCCTTACAAATCATTGTGCCAATCCTGCAAAACCTACTTTTTGGCCGCTTTCCGGTAGTCCGAGGGAGACATGGAATAAGCTTCGTCAAAGAGGCGGTAGAAAGTGCGGCGGGAAAGGCCGCAGAGTTCGGCAATCAGGGATACGGAATCCGATGTGGTGGCCAGCAGGCGGGCTGCGTGGCGCAGGCGGTAACCGTTGATGAAGTCGGTGGGGGTTACTCCAGCGCATTCACGCAGGGCATCGTAGATATAGGTGCGGTTGGTACCGGCCAGCGTGGCCAGCGTATCCTGGTTGGTGTCGGGATCGGTGAACACGTCGGGATTGTTCATCAGTTCGCACAAGCGGCGGTAGAGCAGCTGACTCTGTGAAAGCGTTTCGGCCGGTCTTTCCCGAAGGGCTTCACGCTCATCGGCTTCGGCCTTCTCACGCTTCTGGATCTCCTGGTAGAGGCTACGGTTCTTTTCCTCCAACGCCTTGTTGTATTTGCGGGCGCGTACAAGGAGATAGCAAACCAGCAGAATGATGATGATGGCCGAAATGAGGATGATGCGGTGGATGGCCAGCGAATGGCGGCGGCTGGTAATCTCGGCCTCTTTCTCATGGATGACCTCCTGCTGCTCCATATCCATCTTCCGCTCTTGAAGGTGGATGGAATCGCTCAGGTGGCGCATGCGGTCGGCGTAGGCCATGGCCTCGTCCGTACGTCCGGCCTTTTTCAAGGCCTTGTACTGGCTCATCATGTAATTGTTGATGTAGGCGTTGTTGATGGAACTGCCCCTGGCAATATAGAGGGAATCGGTCTTGCGAAACAGGCGGATGGCCTCGTCATAGCGGCCGATTATCGTGAGGTAACGGGCTTCGGCCACCAAATCATAGGGCGTCAGATTGGAAGCCTGCCGATGTTTCTCATAGAGAACCTCGGCCTTGTCGTAAAGGCCATTGGCGGCATAGTTCAGGGCCTGGTTGATGGTCAGGTTGTTGCAGCGGACGTTAAGGACGCGCTCCGGCATATCGGGACAACGGGCCATACGGGCCAGGGTTGTGTCACCTTTCTCCACCAGGGGCAGGGCCTTTT
>JAFYEU010000052.1 GCA_017544105.1 Bacteroidales bacterium | reverse complement strand
TCTACATCGCCGGAGTCGCCGGCTTCCTCGGCTACTTCTACTCCGGGCGGCCCCTGCGCCTTTCCTATCATGGATTGGGAGAACTGATCATCGGGGTGGTCTTCGGACCGCTGCTCATGTGCGGCGTTTTCTATTCGGCTGTCGGCCATCTTAACAGCGAGATCTTCTACCTCTCATGCGCCATCGGACTGTTGGTCATCAACATCCTCTTCACCCACTCTATCCTGGACTACAAACCCGACATCGCCAATGGCAAACGGACGCTGGCGGCTGTCTTGCGACGCCCGGCCCTGAACCTGACGGCCTGCGCCCTCTTCAACTTCCTGCCCTATCTGCTCATCCTTTTGGCTGTCGCCACCCACGCGTTGGCACCGCTCTTTCTGGTCACGCTCCTGCTGACACCCCTGTCGGTCAACCTCTTCTACCTGATGGTCCAGTTCTGCCACCATCCTGAAAAAGAGTTCCCCCGCAAATGGTGGTTCGGGCCTATCGAGCATTGGGATCAGATCCAAGAAGCCGGACTCGGCTGGTTCGCGATTCGCTGGTTCTACGCCCGCAATATATTGCAATGGTTCAGCCTTTTGGTCATTCTCTGCTCCATCATTTCATAAAAGACACTCCCGTCTTAAAATTTTTATACTTTTGCCGCCCCTTATTCATCCGCAAAACTATACGATATGCTACAACCCGACAACTCATTCATCAGAACTTTTGAGATAGGCTCTCACATTGCAGACTTCAACCGGGAGTTACTGCCCAACCATCTCTTCAACCTCCTGCAGGAGACCGCGGTAAGTCATTCCGAGGCCTTGGGCATGGGATGGGATGCGTTGCACGCCAAAGGACTTTTCTGGGCCTTGTCGAAGATAGATGTGGAGATACTCCGGATGCCGAAATGGTTGGAACGTATCAGAATCATCACCTGGAGCAAGGAGTTCCATCTTCTGGTGCAGCCCCGTGATTTCTTTGTGGAGACAGAATCTGGCGAGCTGTTGGCAAGGGTCACATCCAACTGGGCACTGGTGGATCTGGAAGGAAAACCGCATCTGATTGAGGAGGTCAAAGACGGGCTGCATCATCGGTTAGGGTGCGATGCCTTAGAGAAACCGGCCTCCCGCCTGCGCAAAGTGACGGAGGGTAATTGGTCGGAGGTGCACCCCGTGTTCTACTCCCATCTGGACCTCAACCAGCATGTGAACAACACGGCCTACATTGCCTGGGCGATGGACAATTTTGACTATGCGTTTCATCGCCAACATCGCATCAAGTTCATCTCCATCAACTATTTGGTGCAGACGCATCCTGACGACCACTATCGCATCTTGCAGCAGGAGACGGAGCCCAATCATTTTGCAGCTTCCATCTTTGAAGCGGAGAAAGGGTTGGAATTGTGCCGGGTAGCGACGGTATGGACCCAGGCCCAATAGATTTCGGCGCGAAGCTATAACTCCTCCCAGAACTCTGCACCCTCGATATCCAGTTTTTTAGGGTCGAAGTGTGGTTCTTCGCCCTTTTTCTTGGCCTGTTCATAATCGCGGAGGGCTTTTAACGCTTTGGGAGAGAGCAGCAGGATTGCAATCAGGTTCATCCAGGCCATGGCGCCCACGCCAATGTCACCCAATGTCCACGTGACACCGCTCGTGGTAAGGGAGCCGACAAACACAGTGAAAATCGTGCAGGTACGCAATATCCAAATCGCGATCTTCTCGCTACGGTCATCACCGAAAGCCAGGTCGGCGCGTTCCATGGCCGCTGCGGTCTTGTCAAGCGTCTCCTGGTCGCGGCCCTTTTCGCGCATGCGGCGCAGTTGCCATCTGCGGAAACGGCTGAAGAGATAGACGAGGTTGGTCTCGGCATAGTAATAATAGGCCATGATGGTTGTGAAGGCGAAGAAGAAGAGGGCGATGGAGACGATATCGCCGGCGGCGCGGTGGCCGATGATGGTACCGATGGCGCTGATCGTGTAGAAGACGCCGGGCTCACCCGACGGCGCTCCGGCGTTCTGCTGCAGGTAGGTCACGACAGCCTCTCCCGACGAGGTCACCTGCACGCTATCGAGGATGTTATACGTCTGGCAGGCGAGGATCATCAGGGCCGTGGCGGTGCACACCAGCAGGGTGTCGATATAGACGGAGAAGGCTTGCACGAGGCCCTGTTTGACGGGATGACTCACCTTGGCGGCGGCGGCCACGATGGGGCCGGTGCCCTGTCCGGCCTCGTTGGAGTAGATGCCGCGCTTCACGCCCCAGGAGATGGTGCTACCGAGGATGGCGGAGCCCAACGGACCCGCGCCCACAGCACCCCGCAGCATGTCGAGGAAGACGCCCGGCACCAGCTTATAGTGGACGACGAGTACCACGATGGCGAGCAGGATGTAAAGGATGGCCATGAAAGGAGCGACGATCTGCGCCACATTGGCGATGCGCTTCACCCCACCGATGATGACCAGCGCGATGAGCAGTGCCACACCCAACCCAACCATCCAGGGGGCGATGCCAAAAGACTGTGACATAGACAGGGCGATGCCGTTGCACTGCACTGGCGGCAGGAAGAACCCACAGGCAATAGCCGTGATGACGGCGAACACGCATCCGAAAAGAGTACTGTGCAAGCCCTTCTCGATGTAGTAGGCCGGACCACCGCGATACTGGCCATGATGGTTTTCCTTGAAGATCTGGGCAAGTGTAGCCTCCACGAAGGCGCTACCCGCCCCGAAGAAGGCGATGACCCACATCCAGACGATAGCGCCGGGGCCGCCGAAGCCGATGGCCGTGGCCACCCCCACGATGTTGCCCGTGCCCACACGTCCTGACAAGGCCATGGCAAAAGCCTGGAAGGAGGTGATGCCCGTTTTCTGCATCTTGTCGGTGCTGAACAGCAGGCGGCACATCTCACCAAGACGGCGCACCTGCACAAAACGGGTGCGCAGGGAGAAATAGAGCGCCGACAGCAGGCACAAGCCTACCAGCGCCGGGCTCCACACCCAGCCGTATATCGTCTCAATGACCGTTGCAATACGTGACACATCCAATAAAAGCATAACATCATATTCTATGGCAGAACACTATCGTCTCAGGAAAGACTGACCTTAGTCGCATCTGCATTTTTGCAGGTGCAAAGATAGTCAATTCTGACAATTATCCAAAAAGAGGGTCGAAAGACAACTCATCCGTCAACCAGCAAAGCAAGATTCTACAAGCCTATTACGGGTTCGCGCAGGGTCATGTGGCAAGTGACTCCCGCGGTGCGATGATGACTGGGGAGCTGTCCTTCCCCAGATTGCACTGAGTTTATCTGGGGGTTATTGAGATTACGCCTCTCCGAGGCGTTGTGGGGATAGCATCGTGACAAGCCAAAAGGCAAATGCTCCTGAAAGGAGCAAATCTCAACAACCCCATATGCAATGTGGGGTATGGCATGTGCACAGGATGAAACTCGCGGCGCGGGTGACACTTGCCATGATGCTTGTAACGGCCGCCGCGAAAGGGGAGACTGTGCCGTCAAGTATATAACTACCAAAAAAATCCCGCCAACCTTACAACAGATCATGTCTTGGGGTTGGCGGGACAAAGGTAAGATACAAGGTCTTCCGTTAGAACTTCAGCCTTAAACCTCCTAAGAAGTTGATGCCGGCCTGCGGGAAGTAGCTGGCCTCATAGTATTTGTCGGTGGCCATGTAGTAATAGGAGTACATCGCCGCATTGTTCTCATATTTCGTGTTGAAGAGATTGTTGACATTGAAGAAGAGTTCCAGATCTCTCAAACATTTGAAGTGGAAGGTGTAGGAGAGACGGAGGTTGGTGAAGGAGTAGGGCTTCAACATGTAGGTATCATCGCCGGAGTTGTCCAGATATTGCTTGCTGACGAACTTGGTGACGAGGGAGATGTTGAAATTCCGAATCGGCGTGAAGGTGAAGTCGTTGCCAATGATGATGCTGGGAGAATAGGCGATGGGCGTGTTGCCGAGATGCTGCTCCACATAGCCATCATCATCCCAATCCTCATTATAATTAGACACATAGTGGACGTAATCCAGCACTCTGTTGATACTGAAGCTGCCATTGACATGCCAAGTGAAGAAACGGACAGGACGATAGGCTGCGGAGAGCTCGATGCCGGCACGGTAGCTCTTGTCAACATTGGTCATGAGGGGATCACCAGTCTGGTCCAGCTCACCGGTACGCACGAGCTGGTCATGGTAGTACATGCCATACAACGTGGTGTTGAAGAAGAACTTGTCGTTGTGCATAGTGTAGCTGAACTCCATGTCGTACAAGGTCTCCGGCATTGGCTTGCGGTCATCGGGGGCACCGACAAGGTCGTTGCGGGTCGCTTCGCGGTTGGCGGTGGCAAAAGAGAGGTCGAAGGCATGTTTCAGTTTGCCCTTGGCCAAATAGTAGTGCAGCGCAATCTTCGGGTTGATGAAGTTCCAGTGGTATTCCTGCGGAATGGGCGTCAGCTCGTCGTTGACACCTTCAATGGTGTAATCCACCCGGCGGTATTGCAGTTCGCCCGTGATGCTGAAGTTCTTGTACCAGTAGCGCAGGTTGGCAAAGAGCTTGCTCTGCAACTTGTTGCCCGTTCCACTGTACCATTGGTACAAGGGCGGGCACTCCACTACGCGGTCGGGCTCGACCCAAACGATGTTGCCATAGTGTTTGCCGTTGTAGTTGCTGACATCCATACCGGCCACCCAGCGCAACCCTTGGTCAGTATGGTTTTTGAACACCTGTGTGCCCGTATATTGCGCATGAATGCCATAATAATAGTTGTCAAGATACTTCTGGGTGACCAGGTCGGCTTTTGTCACCGTGTCATACAACGTGTTGACCGTGTAGGTAGCGCTGTCAAGTGCATGACCAATGATATGGATGAGGCCCTCCAAACCGTATTTGCGCACCTTCTTGTCGTCTTTATATTGCTCATAATAACCGATTCCGCGGGTCAAATAGGGCATCACCTGCAGGCTATGGTGCTGCAGACCGTCCTGGCGGATCCAGTCTTTGACATACTCCAGCTGATAGAAGGTCTGTGTGTAGTGGTCTTTGGAGTTCTCATAATAATGATATTGCTCGTTAGCATCATAGTATTCGCCGCAGGAGTTATAGGTACGGTTGGTCTCCAGCATATCGTATGGCACGCCGTTCCAGGCAAGGCCGGTATGTTCAGTGCCAAAGAGCATATGGAATCTCAGCTTACCGTAATCTTTGTTCTTTTTGAAGTTATAAAGATTGTACTGGGCAGTCAGGAAGCCGGAGTTGAGGCGCACGCCAGAATAGTCGATGTAGCCATCGCTACGGATATCGGAGAAGGAGGCCAGCATGGAGAAGCGCTTGCCGATAAGGCCAGTGCCGGCACTGACCATATTGTGGAACGTGTTAAAGGAACCGTAGGAGCTTCTCACTTCTGCAAAGGGCTTGGTGGGTATCTGCCGGGTGACGAAATCCACACGGGCACCATAGGAGGTACTTCCGTCGTAGGTGTTGGCGCCACTCTGCACACTCACATGCTCGATGAAGGAGGCCATGTCGGGCAGGTTCACCAGCCAGGAACCCTGCGACTCGGCATTGTTGATGGTGACTCCATTGAGGGTGGTGTTGATACGGGTCTGGTCGATGCCACGGATGAAGAGATAGGTGGCGCCAAGGCCGTTACCCGATTCGGAGGTGGTGACCACAGAGGGCATCATTTCCAAAAGGTTGTTGACACTTCCGTTACCCTGCTGGGCCCGGATCTGGGGCATCGACATGGTCGTGACGTTCGCAGAGGTCTGCACGGTGGGTTTCGTGAACTGGATGGTCACCTCGTCAAGTTCGCCGTATTGTGTCGTATCCAACACCTGGGCGAACAGTCCTGCTGGAAGAACCAGCAACAGGAAATAAAAAATTGAAAATCGAAAATCGAGAATTTTCAACTTACCAAATACATTTTTTTTCATTGCTCTAACAGTTTTGGTTTTTAAAATGAAACAATACTGAAAGAGGGATAAGAGGACGTTGTTTATCTCCCTACGGCGGCATTATCCGCATCAGGTTCAACGGGTCTGATCTCAGCCTTTCGGCACCCCTTTCAAAACGGCGGCAAAGATAGATAAAATATCGATACGTTAGCCGTTGGCCATTAGCTATTATCTGTTGGCCTTAGTTATGGGAGGCCTAGGATTCGATGGATTTGGAGGGAGAGACGCCATTGCGGGTTGCGCAGCACGGCCTGCACGCACGCGCGGAGGTTCTGCTCGTTCTGTTCCCGTATGCACGAGAAGCAGGGCTGCAGGAAACGATGATTGGTTTGGATGTGATCATATCGTGCGAGATCCTGGCCCGTATAGACCACCTTGAGCTCATCGCACGTACGAAGCACGCAAGGCTCGGCATCGCCACCCTCAAAAGCGTCTTTGGGGGATAATGTGACCCAGTCCACTGCGGCGGGCAACGGACGTGTGCCGTTGGTCTCCACTGCCACCATCATGCCGGTGTCGTGCTTCAGCCGCGACACGAGCGCTTCGTCGATGAAGAGGGAAGGCTCACCGCCTGTCAGGACGAGCAGCGGGGACGGGGGCAGGGCCAACACCTCCGCCACAATTTCCTCGGCGGTCATCATCCGTCCATCCCGATGGTCCGTGTCGCAGAAATGGCAGCGCAGATTGCATCCGCTGAAGCGCACAAAGATCGCCGGGGTGCCACTGTGGAACCCCTCGCCCTGCAGCGAGTGGAATATCTCATGGATGCGATACATGCCTAGAAATTCTGTGGTGCGTCATCTGCAATATAGCACGCTTTGTTGTCTCGCGACTCCCAGACATCTGCCCGGTAGCAGTTGGGAACGGTGTCCACAATCCAACGGGCGATGTTTTCCGCAGTCGGATTGAAATCCAACACTTCGTTCAAGTTCTTATGGTCTATTTTGTTGTGTATAAGACGCTTGATCTCCGTAAAGTCACACACCATGCCATTGGAATCCAACTCTTTGGCGCGACAGTAGACCTTCACGATCCAATTATGGCCATGCAGGTTTTCGCACTTGCTCTCATAATCGAGGTAGAGCTGATGACAAGAAGAGATTTCGAGGGTTTTTCTAACGTAATACATAATAAGTTATCAGTTGTCAGTTATCAGTTTTTAGTAAATGTTGAAGTTGCAAGTTTAAAAATCATACACAGTGGTATCGGCAATGCCGGCAACGGCGAGGGCCATGCGCCGCTCGCGACAGGTGCCGCACTTGCCGCAGTGGTGCTCACCGCCCTTATAACAAGAGTAGGTCTCGGCGTAGTTGAGACCCAGCGCTTTGCCGTGTCGGGCGATTTCCACTTTGTCGATATTGGTGTATGGAGCATATATCGCAATATTCTCATAGGTGCCCGCCTGCATGGCCTCGTCCATGGCATGGATGAAGTCGGGACGGCAGTCGGGATAGATGGCATGGTCACCGGCATGGTTGGCTATCATCACGCGTTTCAGCCCGTTACTCTCGGCTACACCGCAAGCCACAGCCAACATGATGCCGTTGCGGAAGGGCACCACCGTGGACTTCATATTCTCATCATTGTAGTTGCCCTCCGGAATATCATCGGCCGTCATCAGCAAGGCGCTCTTGAAATACTGGTGGATGAATGACAACGGGATGGTGATGTGCGGGATATGAAGTCGTTGACAATGGGTAATCGCCCACTGCCGTTCCCGCCCGTTCTGCGTGGAGCCATAATCAAAAGTGATGGCCATAGCTATCTCTTCACGATATTCGTACAACATCGTGGTGGAATCCATACCTCCAGAGAGGATAATCACTGAATCTTTAGCCATCTTCTATCGATTTTGCATCACACTTAACATTCTCTCCCTGACCATCGCTTGATGGTCTGCATCCCCATAGTTGGCAAAGGGCAGGATGGAGATGCCCCCACGCGGATTGAAGAGCCCCTCCACCTCCAGATATTTGGGGTCCATCAAGCGCACAAGGTCCTTCATGATGATGTTGACACAGTCCTCATGAAAGTCGCCATGGTTGCGGAAGCTGAAGAGATAGAGTTTCAGACTCTTGCTCTCCACCATGCGGATGCGGGGAATATAACGGATGATGATGTGGCCGAAGTCGGGCTGGCCGGTTTTGGGACACAGAGAGGTGAACTCCGGACAATCCAGGGTGACCAGATATTCATGCTCCGGGTGTTTGTTGTCGAAGGTCTCCAGCACCTCTGGGGTATAGTCATAAGCATAGTGCGTCTGCTGGTTTCCCAACAGCGTGACACCTTTCAGTTCTTCATTACTTCTTGACATAAGCAGTTGATTTAGACATACGAAGGAGGGATTATGGCATCCGTTCCAGTTTCTTGGGATTATCTTTCTTCTTCCATTGGGAGATCTCCTCAAAGTTCAGGGCAAGGTTGACACAATTGGGTGCGGCGCCTGGCGCATATTGCAAACGGGAGAAACCAAAGCGAAGTCCTTTGATATTCAGCATGAAGCCATAAGAGAAACCCGCCATAGAGTGACGAGCCAGCACCTTCATCTCCTGATGGATATTGTGGTTATAGGCCAACTGGATAGAGAAATATTTGGAAGGTTCTATTTCTAATCCGAAGATAATATGGCGGAAGAAATTATCGAAAAATTGGGAAGTTTTGGAAGGATACAGCAGCTCATTGGTAAGGGCATCCGACTCCATGAAGGGATTGTCCGCACCATAATAGTTCATGTTCCAGCGATAGAGGGAGTGGAGGGAGATATGATAGCGGATAGGCACATGGGCAAGGCGTTGCGAGAGGGCAAACTGAAGATCAAAGGGCAAACGTTCCAAGTTGCCGGGATAGAAAGGCTTGACCTCCGTGCCGATATTTTTAGCCAACAGGGTGAGTGACAAATTCTTCTCCTTATTGAAATAACTGCCGGCCACATCCACTGCCAAGCCGAAGGAATGGTACATCTCATAGCCACAATAGACGAGCTTGAGGTCGGCGCCAATGCTGAAATGCGGAGACAACTCACGACCCCACCCCACCGTCAGCGCGACATCGTTCACGGAGAAGGAGCCCGTCTCCACCCCGCTTTCGTCAGTGCCGGTAAACTTGCCATAGTTCACGTAGCGGGCTTCTATGGCGAAACTGCCAGCTTTCGGAAAAGTATAGGAATAGAGGGCAGAAGCATAGTTGGTATTGGCAAAATAGTTGGTAAAGTCCAGTGCCAGCGTATTACTGTGCCGCGCCCCAATAAAGGAAGGATTCACCATCAGCAGCGTCGGATCGTCATCATAAACGGAAATCAGGCCGCTACCCAAAGCCGTCACACGGGAGGCATAGCTGTAACTGAGAAAATTATAGACACTATGTCCGCCCGTCTGCGCAAAACAGCCCATTCCCGTTAGCAGAACTGACAATAGGATAATATGGATTCTGACCATTTTCATAAAAGAGGTTGCAAAAATAACAAATTTGCAATAATAACCACTACTATGGTATTTTTCAAGGATCATTGATCCCAAATCACTGATCACAAAAATTTTGTATATTTGCAAGTTTTTTGGAAAAATTTGTTTATCGATGAAATATACTGAATACAAAGGACTTAATCTTCCTGCCATTGGGGAGGAATTGAGAAAATATTGGGAAGACAAGGACATCTTCGCCAAGAGTCTGTCCACCCGCGAGGGACACGAACGGTTCGTTTTTTTTGAGGGACCGCCGTCCGCCAACGGTATGCCCGGCATCCACCACGTGATGGCTCGCACCATCAAGGACATCGTCTGCCGCTACCAGACCCTCACCGGCAAGTACGTCGGACGTAAGGGCGGTTGGGACACGCACGGACTGCCCGTGGAGCTCGGCGTGGAGAAGAC
Source organism: Bacteroidales bacterium (assembly GCA_017544105.1). GTDB lineage: Bacteria > Bacteroidota > Bacteroidia > Bacteroidales > WCHB1-69 > F23-D06. The sequence continues at coordinate 350 of JAFYEU010000052.1, read as the reverse complement.
CCTCGGCATCACCAAGGAGGACATCGGCAAGAAGATCTCCGTGGAAGACTACAACAAGGCCTGCCGCCGCGAAGTGATGAAATTCAAGGACAAATGGGACGACCTCACCCGCGAAATGGGCTACTGGGTTGATCTCGAACACCCTTACATCACCTTCGACAACAAGTATATCGAAACTGTATGGTATTTGCTTTCAGAGCTTTACAAGAAAGGTCTGCTCTATAAGGGCTACTCCATCCAGCCTTACTCCCCCGCCGCCGGCACCGGCCTCAGCTCCCACGAGCTCAACCTGCCCGGCTGCTACCGCGACGTGAAAGACCTCACCTGCGTTGCGCTGTTCAAGTTAGTGA
>JAFYEU010000051.1 GCA_017544105.1 Bacteroidales bacterium | reverse complement strand
GGATGTCTTGATGAGTATTTTTGTCATATTGTCAGATTTTTGCTTGGTTGTCGTCTGCTGCGCGGCCTCTGCTGTTTTTTCCCCCTCCACTTTCTTCTGGGAAGAGCATCCGCAAAACAAAATAACAAGGCCTAGAATCAAAGCGGATTTTTTCATAAGTGTCTTATTTAGTTATAGTTATGTTAATATTTACCATCCAAAACGGCCTAAAACGCCAAGTTGAATTTTGAAGCCGCAAAGATAAGAAAAAACCATGAATTATGGTACGTATAATCCAATCGGGAATTTATGGATTCCAGCATTATAAAAATGTTGTATCTTTGCAGCCCATAAAATTTATTAAATCTTTTAACAATGTTACAGATTCAATTATTACGCGAAAATTCTCAATATGTTATTGATAGATTGAAAATTAAAAACTTTGATGCCACCGCATTGGTAGAAGAGATCCTGCAATTGGACGCGGAGAACAGAGCTGCCAAGAAAGCGATTGACGACAACCTGATGGAGCAAAACCAAGGTGCCAAGGCTATCGGCGGACTCTTCAAAGAGGGCAAACGGGAAGAGGCGGAGGCCATCAAAGCGCGTATGGCTGACTTGAAAGAGCAAGAGAAGGTGATGCGCGGCAGCTTGCAGGAAAAAGAGCAGTTGCTGCAGTCCAAGATGGTGTTGCTGCCCAACCTGCCACATAGCTCCGTGGCTCCCGGCAAAGGTGCGGAAGACAATGAGATCGTCTATACGGAAGGCGATGCTTCCGACTTTGACCGTCCGGTACTCCCCCACTGGGATCTGGTAAAGAAATACGACATCATCGATTTTGAGTTGGGCAACAAGATCACGGGGGCCGGCTTCCCCGTGTACAAAGGCAAAGGCGCCCGCATCCAGCGTGCCCTCATCGACTTCTTCCTCGACTCCGCCACGGCTGCCGGCTACACCGAAATCCAACCGCCCTACATGGTCAATGAGGACTCCGCATACGGCACCGGCCAACTGCCCGACAAGGAGGGACAGATGTACCACGCCACCCTGGACAACTTCTACCTCATCCCGACCGCCGAGGTGCCCGTCACCAACATCTACCGCGATGTCATCCTGAAAGAGAGCGACTTCCCTCTTCGCAACTGCGCCTACTCCGCTTGCTTCCGTCGTGAAGCCGGCTCCTACGGCAAGGATGTGCGTGGCCTCAACCGCCTGCATCAGTTCGACAAGATCGAAATCGTCACCATCGAGCATCCCGACCGTTCCTATGAGACCTTGGAGAAGATGACCAACTACGCCAAGAGCTTGCTCACCAAGCTGGGCCTGCCCTTCCGCGTGCTGCGTCTCTGCGGTGGCGACATCAGCTTTACCTCCGCCCTGACATACGACCTGGAGGTCTATTCCAAAGCCCAGCAGAAATGGCTGGAGGTCAGCTCTGTATCCAACTTTGAGTCCTACCAGGCCAACCGCCTGAAACTGCGCTTCAAAGACAGCACCGGAAAGACCCGTCTAGCACATACCCTCAACGGCAGCGCCCTCGCCCTGCCTCGCGTGCTGGCCGCCATCCTGGAGAACTACCAGACCGACAAGGGCATCGTCGTTCCCGAAGTGCTTCGCCCCTATACCCGTTTCGACATCATAGACTAACTCGGCATGATTAAAAAAATCTTCTCGCTGATATGCCTCCTTTTCACCTGCGGCATACTCCTCGCCCAACAAAGCCAGGACGAGCAGCTGGCCCTGCAGTATTACAAGGATAAAGAGTACGACAAGGCCGTCGAACTGCTCGAGAAGATCCATGCCAAAAACCCCAACTCCTATCTTTACTATTACTATTACTCCTCCCTGCTCAACCTGGAACGGTACAACGATGCGGAGAAAATGGTTAAGAAGCAGGTACGCAACTTCCCCAATGTATTACGTTACAAAGTGGATCTGGGCTACGTCTATGACAAGGCTGGCGACCATGCCAAAGCAGAAAAGACCTATCAAGACCTCATCAAAGACCTCCCCGCCAAAGAGTCCTCCGTACTGGAACTCTACAACGCTTTCTATTCACGTCTGGAATATGAATATGCCATCGAGGCTATTCAAAAAGGAAGGCGCCTTCTGAACAACAACTATTTGTTATCCAAGGAGTTGTTTGCCATGTACCAGAACCTCCACCAGGACAGCCGGATCATGGAGGAGGTCATCTCTCTTATCAAAGAGGACAAACAGGAACATCTGGAGCCCGCAGAAGTAGCCATCCAGAACATGCTGCTGGACGACGAGGACAACCTGAAATACAACATGGTGCATACCACCCTGCAAAAGTATTCCCAGAAAAACCCTTCCAACATCTGCTGCCTGTCGCTACTCTACTGGATCTATCAGTTGCATAAAGACTACCCCAACGCGCTGCTGATGGCCAAGGCCATCGACAAGCGCACCAAGATGGAAGGCATCAAAACGTACGAGTTGGCGCGGGTTGCCGCCGACAACAAGGATTATGAGACCTCCATCGAAGCGCTCAATTACATTATCGGCAAAGGCGAAAACGCACACAACTATGTGCTAGCCAAGATGAAACTGCTGGATGTGCGCTATCAAATGCTGACCAACACCCTGCCTATCCGAATGGTGGATGCTATCAACTTGGAGCGTGACTTCAAGAAGTTGTTAGATGAAAACGGACTGCACTCCGGCACCACCGACTGGATCCGCAAGTATGCCCATCTGCTGGCCTTTTACGTCAACAAGCCCCAGGAGGCCCTTGACTTGTTGACGAAAGCCATGGCCAACACCAACGACCAAAAAGAGAAGAACACCTACAAGTTGGACTTGGCCGATATTCAGCTTTATATGGGCAACATCTGGGATGCATCGCTCAACTACTCGCAGATTGACAAAGACATGCCCACGGATGCGCTGGGCCAGGAGGCCAAGTTCAAGAACGCCAAGCTCTCCTTCTACATCGGGGAGTTCAACTGGGCCAAGAGCCAGCTCGATGTGCTCAGTGCCGCCACCTCCAAGCTGATTTCCAACGATGCTATCTACTTCTCCCTGCTCATCTCTGACAATCTGGAGGAAGAGGAGGAGGACGAAGAAGAGGAAGACACGGTAGCGCTGGTCTTCGACGGAGGCATATCCAATCCGGCACTCAAGAAATATGCCGAAGCCGACTTCCTCATCTTCCAGAACAAAGATGATGAGGCGATGGTCGCCTTGGATTCGGTCATCACACTCTCCCCCTTCGGCACGCTGGTCGATGACGCCCTCTACCAGAAGGCCCTCATTCTGATCAAAAGAAAAGACTATCTGGGAGCAGAGGCTTTGCTGAAAAAGATTGAAAGTGCCCATGGCGACGAGCTGCTAGCTGATGATGCCGTCTATGAGTTGGCCCAGCTCTATGAGTACTATCTGAAAGATGCCACGAAGGCTATGGAGTATTATCAGAAAATCATGCGCGACTACAGCGGAAGCCTCTATGTGGTGGATGCCCGGAAACGTTACAGAGCCCTGCGCGGCGACACCATAGAATAGCCATGATCAGAACAGTTCACGCCAAAAAACGGTTAGGTCAACATTTCCTGACCAATCAGGATATCGCCCGGCAGATTGCAGAAGCGGTGCATACCCCGGATGCACACGTGCTGGAAATAGGTCCGGGCATGGGTGTGCTGACCCAATATCTGCTCCAACAACCCTTCGCCGACCTCTCCGTCATCGAGCTGGACGAGGAGTCGGTAGCCTACCTGGCAGAGCACTTCCCACAACTAGGTGACCGCCTCATCCATGGCGACTTCCTACGCTTCAACTTGTTGGATCACTTTCAGGAACCCTTCGTCATTGTGGGCAATTTCCCCTACAACATCTCCTCCCAGATCCTGTTCAAGGTGCTGGATCACAAGGACCAGGCCTTGGAGGTGGTGGGCATGTTCCAGAAGGAGGTGGCCGAGCGCGTCACCGCCCAGTGCGGACACAAGCAATACGGTATCCTGAGCGTGCTGCTGCAGGCCTTTTACGACACCGAGTACCTCTTCACCGTGGGGGAGCACGAATTCTCGCCTCCTCCGAAGGTCAAGTCGGCCGTCATCCGCCTCACCCGAAACTTCGACAAGAAGTTACATTGCGACGAGCAACTCTTCAAGACGGTGGTCAAGACTGCCTTCAACTACCGGCGGAAGACCTTGCGCAACGCCCTCGCATCATTGAACTTCCCTGCAGAAGTAGTCCAGAGTGACCCGCTTTTCACGCGCCGGGCCGAGCAACTCACCATCGCGGATTTTGAGCATCTGACAGAGTGCCTCCATTTCGCACCGAGCACGTGCAGTGCCTCGTAGCGAGCAACTCCCGCGGTGCGACGATGACGGGGGCGACGTCCTACCCCAGACTGCACTACGTTTAGTCTGGGGTTATTGAGATTACGCCTCTCCGAGGCGTTGTGGGATAGCATCGTGACAAGCCAATGGACAAATGCTCCTGGAAGGAGCAAATCTCAATAACCCCACATGCAGTGTGGGGCGGGCATGGCGCGGCCAATCATCATCGCGGCGCAGGGAATATGTGCCATAAGATTGTGACTCTCTCGCCGCGAAAGGGGAGTCTGTGCCATCCGGTATATAATCACAAAAAAAAAGGGAGTTATATACATGCTGGCACAACAAAGATGAAACCAACGGCAAAACCAATCGTTTTCATTTAATCTTAGGGTGCTTTAGGGGGTTGCCTGCCATGAAGCCCTTGCCTCCCACAAAAAACGTCTATTAGCAACATCCTTGGGTATGCAAGGTGCCATCAAGTATATAATTCCCAAAAAAAATCGCCCTTGTGAGGCGATTTTTGGTATAGAGAAATAATGGTTAAAAATACTACTTTACGGTGCTTCCCTCCTTGACGGGTTTTTGAGGTTGCACTAAGGAAAGGGCACCATCAGCGTTCTCGGCCATGAGCACCATGCCGTGGGATTCCACACCCTTGATGTTCTTAGGCGCCAGATTGATCAGCATCAGCACCTGCTTGCCAATCAGGTCGGCGGGCTCGTAGTACTCGGCTATGCCGGACACGATCTCGCGGGTGTCCACGCCCGTGTTGACTTTCAGCTTCAGCAGTTTTTTCGTCTTGGCTACCTTCTCAGCCTCCAAAACGGTCACCACGCGGAGGTCCATCTTCTGGAAATCCTCAAAGGAGACATCTTCCTTGGCTTCCACGGCATCTGCGGCAGCAATTTCGTTGGCCTTCTTAGTATCCTGCAGCTTCTGCACCTGCTTGGCGATAGTCTCGTCGTCAATCTTCTCGAAGAGATACTCGGCGGGGTTGAGTTGGCTACCCACAGCGAGCAAGTCGGCACGACCGCCATCCTGCCAGTTTTTGGTGTTAATATTGAGGATACGTTGCAATTTTTGTGCTGTAAAGGGCAGGAACGGCTCGCACAATACCGACAAGGCCGCACAGATCTGGAGAGAAAGGTGGATGATGGTCTTCGTCTGCTCAGGATCCTCTTTCCATTTCTTCCACGGCTCAGTGTCCGTCAGGTACTTGTTGCCGATGCGGGCAAGGTTCATGAACTCCTGCAGCGCCTCGCGGAAACGATAGTGCTCGATGGAGTCGCCGATGAGCTTCGGAAACTCGGCTATCTTGGCCACGATCTCCTTCTCGTAGTCGGAATAGGCCCCATGCTCTGGCACCTGACCATTGAAATATTTATGAGTCAGCACGATGGTACGATTGGCAAAGTTGCCGAAGATAGCCAGCAGTTCGTTGTTGTTGCGTGCTTGGAAGTCGGCCCAGGTGAAGTCCGCATCCTTGGTTTCCGGTGCGATGGAGGTCAGCGTATAGCGCAGCACATCCTGTTTGCCGGGGAACTCCTCCACGTACTCGTGCGCCCACACTGCCCAGTTGCGGGAAGTGGAGATCTTGTCGCCCTCCAGATTCAAGAACTCGTTGGCGGGCACATTGTCAGGCAGAATATAGGAACCCTCCGCCTTCAGCATGCAGGGGAAGATGATGCAGTGGAACACGATATTGTCTTTGCCAATGAAGTGCACCAGCTTGGTATCTTCGTCTTTCCACCACTTCTCCCATTCCTCGTTATGAGCAGCGGCCCACTCCTTGGTGGCGGAGATATAGCCGATGGGTGCGTCGAACCAGACGTAGAGCACCTTGCCGTCGGCATCAGGCAGGGGCACCTTCACACCCCAGTTGAGGTCGCGGGTGACAGCGCGCGGCTGCAGGCCCTGGTCGATCCACGACTTGCACTGTCCATACACGGTGGGGCGCCAGTCGTCCTTATGGCCTTTCAGAATCCACTCGCGGAGCCACGGCTCGTATTGGTCCAGCGGAAGATACCAATGCTTGGTCTCTTTCAGCACGGGCACGCTTCCGCTGAGGGCCGACTTGGGATCGATGAGGTCGGTGGCGTTCAGCGAGGTGCCGCACACTTCGCACTGGTCGCCGTAGGCATGCTCGTTCTTGCAGTGCGGGCAGGTGCCCGTGATGTAACGGTCAGCCAGAAATTGCTGCGCCTCCTCATCATAGTACTGCATGGTGGTCTTCTCAATGAGCTTGCCATCCTCATACAGCTTCTTGAAATAGGCGGCTGCAGTTTCATGATGCACCTGATTGGAGGTACGGGAGTAAATGTCGAAGGAGATGCCGAGATCCTCAAACGACTTCTTTATTATATTATGGTAACGGTCCACGATATCCTGCGGGGTGACGCCCTCCTTGCGGGCTTTGATAGTGATGGGCACACCGTGTTCGTCGGAACCGCCGATAAACAAAACGTCTTTGCCATTGTTGCGCAGATAGCGTACGTAGATGTCGGCAGGGATATAAACTCCGGCCAGATGCCCGATATGGACGGGGCCGTTAGCATACGGCAATGCGGAAGTGATCGTGTATCGTTTGATGTCTTTCATAAATACAATTAATTAAGCAGCGGCAAAAATACGATTTTTATCGAGAGCGACGGTTGTTTACATCTGCCTGTTTATAAAAAAAACTAAACGAAAGAACTTGTTCTAAAAAAATAGTATATTTGCAGTTCAATTTATTATTCACCAAAATGTTTTTATTATGAAAAAACTTTTTACCCTTTTAGTTGTTTGCTTCGCCGCTTTTGCAGTGAACGCACAAATCACTGATGACTTTGAGTCATATGCCAATTTTACTGTAAATCCAGCTTCACCATGGACTTTTGTTGATGTGGATGGCTCTGGCACTTATGGCTTCCAGGGCATCTCCTTTGAAAATTCAGGTTCTCCGATGGCTTTCATCGTGATGAATTTTGACGAAAGTGTTATTGGTGCCCAGATGTCAGTTGGAGCACATTCTGGCAGCAAATTCTTAGCTTGTTTTGCAGCCACCACACATCCTAATGATGACTGGATTATTAGCCCTGAATTGACTGGCGCCGCTGGTACCATCACTTTCTATGCCCTTACCTACACGGCTAACTATGGACTGGAAAGAATGAGAGTTTTGACTTCCTCCACCACCAATGATGTTTCCAGTTTCAGTCCTATTTCTGAAGGCGCCTATGTTTCTGTACCCGATGGTGATTGGACAGAATACACCTACAACTATCCTGCTGGCACAAAATATGTGGCCATCAACTGTGTTTCAGACGATGCCTTCATCTTCATGCTGGATGACATCACCATTTCCACTGGTGTAGGTATTGAAGAGGTTGAAGCACCTGAGTTCACCATCTATCCGAACCCTGCTACCGACATTCTGACCGTGAATGGCGAGGGTCTTGCCGAGGTTTACAACACTCTTGGCCAAATGGTGATTTCCGAGAATGTGAACGGCAACGCCCAACTCAATGTGAGCAACCTTGAGAGCGGTGTTTACTTTGTTCGTATGAACGGTGCCACCCAACGCTTCATCAAGAAATAATACTTGAAAAAAGTTTACCCTAAAAAGACGACCCGTGTGGTCGTCTTTTTTTTTTGCATTATGAGAAAAATTTGTACATTTGCGGCTCAATTTATTATTAACCTAAATCATATTATTATGAAAAAACTTTTTACCTTTTTCGCAATTTTATTTGCTTTTGTTGCTGCTAATGCACAGACCGAGTACACGTATGATTTCGAGAACGACCTGCAGGGTTGGACGGTTCTTACTGTAAATGCTGACGGAGGCCATTGGCTGCACAGCTCCAACAACGGCGGCGGCTACGACTATACCTCACTTGCCCACAGTGGTACCGGTTTTGCTGTATGCTACTCCTTTGTTGACAATGATGGACCATACGACACCGACAGCTATCTCGTTTCCCCTCATCAGTACAGCATCATTTCCGGTTCAACGATGACCTTCTTTGCTGACAACGCCAATGACAACTATCCCGAGAACTTTTCTGTTGCCATCGCCACTGCGGCAAATCCGACCGCTACTGACTTTACAACTATTTGGGAAGGCGGTGCAAAGGGAGGTGAAAAATACGAAAATTGGCGCAGCCACAGCATTGACCTGAGCCAATACGCAGGCCAAAACATCTGGATTGCCTTCCATGATGTGAACTACGATGCGTATGAAATCTGGATCGACGATGTTACCATCACCGCCAACAGCACGGGTGTCAATGAGATTTCCAACACCACCTTCTCCGTTTACCCGAACCCTGCCACTTCCATGATCACGGTGGAAGGTGAAGGTCTCGCCGAGGTTTACAACACTCTTGGCCAAATGGTGATTTCCGAGAATGTGAACGGCAACGCCCAACTCAATGTGAGCAACCTTGAGAGCGGTGTCTATTTCGTTCGCATGAACGGCGCCACCCAACGCTTCATCAAGAAATAATTCTTGAAAAGAGTTTACCCTAAAAAGACGACCCGTGCGGTCGTCTTTTTTTTTTTGGTAATTATATACCTGATGGCACCTGTGTGTCAATATCAGATGGCATCTTGCGGAGTTTCTCCATTTCGCACCGGGTTCGTGCAGTGCCTTGTAGCTATCGATTCCCGCGGTGCGAGGATGGTCGGGGCGCTGTCCCTCCCCAGACTGCACTGCGTTTAGTCTGGGGTTATTGAGATTACGTCTCTCCGAGACGTTGTGGGATGGCGCAGAGACGGACGATATGTTATCGTTTTGTGGAAATTGTGCACGCTTTGTCGTGAGATGCCTTGGAACTTTCCGATGGACAAATGCTCCTGGAAGGAGCAAATCTCAATAACCCCGCACTGTAGTGTGGGGTGTAGCATGTGCGCGGGATGAAACTCGCGGCGCAGATGACACTTGCCATGACGTTTGTAACAGCCCGCCGCGAAAGGAGAGACTGTGCCATCCTGTATATAAGCACCTTTTAAATATATGAAAATGCTGCGGTTTTTCGTCTAACGTTTTATCTGTCTGTGTATATTCGTAATTTATGTACATTTGCCGCTCCGTTGGATTTCTCTCAATCCTTCATAACTTAATAAATTAATGATTTAATAACTTAATAGTATGAAAAACCTTTTGTTACAACGCTTCACCAAGTACATCTCCTACGCCACCACCTCCGACGAGAACTCCACCTCCTACCCTTCCACGCAAGCCCTCATGGACTTTGCCGACGTGATGGTGGAAGAGCTCAAGAGCATCGGCATGCAAGAGGTGGCCAAAGACGAATATGGCTATGTGACGGCCCTGCTGCCCGCCAACACCGACACCAAGCAGCCCACCATCGGCTTCATCGCCCACCTGGACACGGCTCCCGACATGCCCGGCATCAGCGCACCCGTCATCATCGAAAACTATGATGGCAAAGACATTATGCTCGATGCAGAGACCAACACTGCTCTGACGTTGGCCGACTTCCCCGAACTGGCCGACTACCAAGGGCAGACCCTGCTCGTGACCGACGGCAAACATCTGCTGGGTGCCGACGACAAGGCCGGTGTGGCGGAGATCGTCTGCGCCATGGACTATCTCATCCGGCATCCTGAGATCAAACACGGTCCCCTCAAGGTGGCCTTCACCCCGGATGAGGAGATCGGTCAGGGCGTCAAGTACTTCGACACTGCCAAGTTCGGCTGCGACTTCGCCTACACCATGGACGGCGGCGCCATCGGCGAGTTAGAGTACGAGAACTTCAACGCGGCGGGCGCGACCATCCGCATCCAGGGACGCAACATCCACCCGGGCTATGCCAAGAACAAGATGGTGAACGCCCAGCTCATCGCCATGGAACTCAACGCCATGCTGCCGGAGGCTGAGCGCCCGCAATACACCCAAGACTACGAGGGTTTCTTCCTCCTCACCCGCATCGACGGCACCGTGGAAGAGTGCAAGATGAGCTACATCATCCGCGACCACGACCGCGCCAAATTCGAGGAGAAGAAGAAACTGATGCAGCAGATTGTCGATTTCCTCAACCAGAAGTACGGCCAGCGCATCTCCTGTGAGATCAAGGACCAGTACTACAACATGCGCGAGAAGGTGGAGCCCGTCTTCTATGTGGTGGAACGCGCCATCAAGGCCATCACCGATGCCGGCGTGAAACCGCTGGTACAGCCCATCCGCGGCGGCACCGACGGCGCCAACCTCTCCTTCCGCAACCTGCCCTGCCCCAACATCTTCGCCGGCGGCCACAACTTCCACGGCAAATACGAATATGTGCCGCTGGAATCCATGGTGAAAGCCACCGAGGTAATCCTCAACATCGCGAAAGAACAATAGTTTAGCCATTAGCTATTGGCTGTTGGCCATTAGCAAACATCCCGTATGTTCGTGCAGAGTCCTTAGGCTCTATATTTCGGAAACGTACGGCACAAGTGACAGAAACAATAGAGATCCTTTGGGCAACAGTCTCGGAGAGACTATATCTCAGTAACCCCACACTGAAGTGTGGGGTCGGGTCGCAGCCGATCATCATCGCGGCGCAGAAGCAGTTTGCCACGAAGCTCAGAACTTGCCTGCCGCGAAAGGGTGTCCCCGTGTAAGATGCACCATATTATTATAGAGATTATCTGAAAAAAATGTAGTTTTGCGGCCATGAAAAAACTATACATTGAAACCTACGGATGCCAGATGAACTTCGCTGACAGTGAGGTAGTTGCATCCATTCTCAAAGATAATTTCGACCTGACAAAAAATATTGAGGAGGCGGATCTCATCCTCCTCAACACCTGTTCCATCCGCGACAAGGCAGAGCAGCGCATCCACAAGCGCCTGGCCGAGTTGGAGGCTTTGAAAAAACGGCGCAGAGGCGTGCAGATCGGTCTGCTAGGCTGCATGGCCGAACGCATGAAGGAGGAGCTGTTGGAGACAGAGCCGGTGCTGGACTTCATCGCGGGCCCCGACGCGTACCGTTCCCTGCCGCAGTTGATTGAAGACTCCGCCAAGGGGGAGGTGCAGTTCAACGTCATCCTCTCCGAGGAGGAAACCTACGACAACATCCTGCCGGTGCGTTACGACATGAACGGCGTGTCGGCTTACATCTCCATCATGCGGGGCTGCAACAACTTCTGCTCCTACTGTGTGGTGCCCTACACCCGCGGGCGCGAGCGCAGCCGCAACCCCAAGACCATCCTCATGGAGGCTGAGGACCTGATCCAAAAAGGATACAAGGAGGTCACCCTGCTGGGCCAGAACGTCAACTCCTACCACTGGGAAGAGAACGGCGAGACCGTCTCCTTTGCCCGGCTTATGGAACTGGTGGCGCAACTGTCGCCGGAGCTGAGAGTCCGTTTTGCGACCTCCCACCCCAAAGATATCTCCGACGAGCTATTGGAGACGATGGCCCGCTACAACAACATCTGCAAATATATCCACCTGCCCGTGCAGTCCGGCAGCAACCAGATGCTCAAGAAGATGAACCGCGTCTATACCCGCGAGTACTACCTCGAGCGCGTGCGCAAGATCCGGGAGCTGATGCCCGACTGCGCCATCTCCACCGACATCATCGCCGGCTTCTGCGGCGAGACGCTGGAAGACCACCAACAGACCCTCTCCATCATGCGCGAGGTGGGCTACGAGTATGCCTACATGTTCAAATACTCAGAGCGCGGAGGCACCATGTCCGCCAAACGCTTCCAGGACGATATCCCCGATGAGGAGAAGACCCGCCGACTGGAAGAGATCATCGCCTTGCAGGGCGAACTGTCCCACGAGAGCAACCTCCGCGACATCGGCAAGACCTTCACCGTCCTCGTCGAGGGAGTCTCCAAGCGCTCCCCGGAATACCTGTACGGCCGCAATAGCCAGAACAAAGTCATCATCTTCCCGAAAGAGAACCATCAAATCGGGGAATATATTGAGGTCACCGTGACCCGTTGCACCCCCGCGACCTTGTTCGCATAACCGTAAAATTCTTCAATCTATTGAAAAAATTCGGACTAATTTCTTCATTGTATTGAAGAAATTTATACTTTTGCACTTTCAATAATTGTAAAGTATGATTCAGCGTACCATTAAAGAAGCTATTATGCGCACCATCAAACCTGGAAAAGTAATTCTGGTATATGGTGCCCGAAGAGTTGGCAAAACAGTGTTAATTAAACAGATAGCGAAAGAGTTTTCAGGAAAGACACTTTTTTTAAACGGTGAAGATTCTGAAGTGGAGACCATGTTCCTGACAAGAAGTGCTTCCCATTACCGCCAATTGTTTAGTGGAATAGACTTGCTGGTGGTGGATGAGGCACAAAACATTCCCGATATCGGACGCATTCTGAAATTAATAGTGGATGAAATTGAAAATATTCGCGTTATTGCTTCTGGTTCTTCTTCTTTCGATTTGAAAAATCAAACAGGAGAACCACTGGTAGGCAGATCCTATACATTCCATCTGTCTTCCTTGGCCATTAGCGAATGGCTCTCTCAAATGCCTGTTGCCCAACTGTATTTATCCTTGGAAGAGAAACTGATCTATGGAGGTTATCCAGAACTGACCTCTTTTACAGATTTTGAAAGCAAACAGCATTATTTGTCTGAATTATCAGAAGCATACCTTCTAAAAGATATTCTCACCTTGGATGGAATAAAAAACTCCAGCAAGATGTTAAATCTTCTTCGTCTTGTGGCTTTCCAGGTAGGAAGCGAGGTTTCCTATGATGAATTAAGCCGACAACTCTGTTTAAGCAGAAATACTGTTGAAAAATATCTTGATTTGCTTTCAAAAACCTTTGTAATATTCAAGTTGTCAGCTTTTTCTAAAAATCCTCGAAAAGAGATTAGAAAATCAAGCAAATGGTATTTTTACGACAATGGCATTCGGAATGCTGTAATCGGTGACTTTCGTCCTTTAGCATTAAGACAGGATGCGGGTGCCTTATGGGAAAACTTTATGGTTTCAGAACGGATAAAACTCAACAACAATCATTATCGAATGGCTTCCTATTATTTTTGGCGCACTTATAACGGGCAAGAAGTTGACTTGATAGAGGAAAGCAACGGCGTTTTGAGAGCGTTTGAATTCAAATGGGGCGATAAAGAGCCCAAATGTCCGCGAGCACTCAAAGAGAATTATCCCGACATTTCCTTTGAAGTAATCTCAAAATCCAACTTTATACAGTTTACAACGACAGGATCAAGTGAAATTTAAACAAATATAAACTCAAACCGAATGTTATACCCCGACACTTTTGAAGAGAAGATTGGTTTTGACCTCGTGCGGTCGCACGTGAAAGCGCACTGCCTCTCGCCCATGGGCGCGGAAAGGGTGAACAAACTCGCGATGATGACCTCCTTGGAGGAGATCATGCCGCAATTGGAGATGACCGAGGAGTTCCGCCAGCTGTTGCTCTTCGACGAGCCCTTCCCCGCGCAAGACTACTACGACCTCCGCGTAGAGCTGAAACGCCTGCAGATCGGGGGCACCTACATCGAGTCGGAGACGCTGGCCCAACTGCGTGCCTTCATCAACACGATGACCAACATCTACGTCTATCTCAAGGTGCGCCACGAGTCGGAGAAATACCCGCTCTTGTGGAGTCTCTGCGAGGAGATGCCCATCCAGCGCGAGCTGACCGCCGCCTTCAACCGTATTCTGGACGAAAAAGGACAGATCCGCGACAACGCCTCAGACGAGCTCAGCCGTATCAAGAGTGAGATCAACCGCATATCGCAGTCCGCCGACCGGCAGATCCGCAAGATCCTGAACATGGCCAAACAGGACGGCCTGGTCAAAGAAGACGCCGAGATGACTGTCCGCAACGGCCGGTTGTGTATCCCCGTGACCGCCCAGTTCAAGCGCCGCCTCAAGGGCTTCATCCACGATGAGTCGGCCACGGGCCAGACCGTCTTTATCGAGCCGGCGGAGGTCTTCGATGCCAACAACGAGCTTCGTGACCTGCAGAACGCCGAGCAGCGCGAGATCATCCGCATCCTCACCGAACTCACCGACCGACTGCGCCCCGCCATCCCCGAACTGCTGGAAGCCCAGCAACTGTTAGGGTGCTACGACTTCCTGCGCGCCAAGGCATTGTTTGCCATCGACATAGAGGCTACCCTCCCCCACATCTCCGACTACCCGCGCATTGAGTGGCAGCAGGCCATCCATCCGCTGCTTTACCTGACCCTGAAGAAAAACGGCAAAAAGGTGGTACCGCTCAACATCACCTTGAAAGCCGACCAACGCATCCTGCTCATCTCCGGTCCCAACGCCGGCGGCAAGTCCGTATGCCTCAAGTGCGTGGGTCTCCTGCAGTACATGATGCAGTGCGGACTCCTCGTCTCCATGCAGAGCACCTCCGACATGGGCCTGTTCCAGCATATCTTCATCGACATTGGCGACGAGCAGTCCATTGAGAACGACCTCAGCACCTACAGCTCCCACCTCTCCAACCTGAAGGTGATGGAAGACAACTTAGACGAGCAGTCGTTGTTCCTCATCGACGAGTTCGGCTCCGGCACCGAGCCCACCTTAGGCGGCGCCTTGGCGGAGGCCATCCTGGAGAGCTATTACGACCATCGGGCCTTCGGCATCATCACCACCCACTACGGCAACCTCAAGATGTTCCCCGACTCGCATCCGGAGGCCGTCAACGGGGCGATGCTCTACAACACGCAGGAACTGAGACCGCTCTACCAACTCAAGATCGGCAACCCGGGCAGCTCCTTCACCTACGAGATAGCCAAACACATCGGCCTGCGCGACGAGATCATCCAAAACGCCATCCAGAAGTCGGGCACGGCACAGATCGACTATGAGCGCAAGCTGGAAGAGATCGAGACCATGCGGCTGGAGACCGAGAAGATGCTCAAGACCGTCCACGCCGCTGACGACCAGTTGGCGGAGATGATTGGCGAGTATGCCGACAAGTTCGCCGCCTTGGACAAACAGCGCAAGGAGATCCTGCAGAAAGCCAAGAATCAGGCCAACACCATCGTGGAGAGCGCCAACAAGGTCATTGAGAAGACCAT
This sequence comes from Bacteroidales bacterium, assembly GCA_017544105.1. Lineage (GTDB taxonomy): Bacteria > Bacteroidota > Bacteroidia > Bacteroidales > WCHB1-69 > F23-D06. The sequence goes on along the minus strand of JAFYEU010000051.1, from coordinate 8,936 downwards.
CCGCGACATCAAAGAGGCCAAGGCAGAGGCTGAGAAGACCAAGGCGGCGCGGCAGAATGTGGCAACACTCAAGAAAGAGTTGGACAAAGAGATTGAATCCATTGAGCATGAAGAGGTCCTGAAGCCGTTGGTACCCATCAAGGTAAAGAACAAGAAGCCGAAAGAGCTGAAGCCGGAGGTGGTGGCAGATGAGAAGCCCATCACCGTAGGCGACGCCGTCTTCCTGGCCGACATGCAGATCACGGGAGAGGTGATGAAGATACAAGGGGGCGAGGCCACCATCACCTTTAATGGCATCACCCTCAAGACCGACCTAAGCAAGTTGGTGAAGATCAGCAAGAAAGAGGCGCGCGAGGTGCAGCGTGGCCATGTGGTCCGCTATAACGAAGGCACCTTGGCTGACGCCATGAACAAGAAGTTGTCGGCCTTCAGCACCACCTTGGACGTGCGGGGACAGCGCGCCGACGAGATGGCGGATGCCGTATCCGACTACTTGGACGAGGCGTCCATCTTGAACATCCGCAACGTGCGCATCTTGCACGGCAAGGGCAACGGCATCCTGCGCAATGTGGTACGGCAGCTCCTCGCCAAGCGCAAAGACGTGGCCAACTTCAACGACGAGATCCTCGAACTCGGCGGCAGCGGCATCACCGTGGTGGAAATGAAAGGTAATTGAGGAGGCCATGATCCATGGAATCTGTCAGGGGTATTCAAAAAAATTGTACGTTTGCGTTTTCAAAAATCAAAGAGATGAAACCACGAGTAAGTATCATTATGGGCAGCACCTCCGACCTGCCAGTTATGGAGGGGGCCTGCAAGTTTTTGGAGAGCAACGAGATTCCTTTTGAAATGCTGGCCTTGTCAGCCCACCGCACCCCCGACGAGGTGGCGGAGTACGCCAAGCATGCTCACGAGCGCGGGGTGGAGGTCATCATCGCGGGTGCGGGCATGGCCGCCCATCTGCCCGGTGTGATCGCCGCCATGACCCCCCTGCCTGTCATCGGGGTCCCCATCAAATCCTCCTTGGATGGTATTGACGCTGCCTTGGCCATGCTGCAGATGCCGCCGGGCATACCCGTAGCCACGGTCGCCATCAACGGTGCCCAAAACGCCGCCATCCTCGCCATGCAGATCCTCGCCAATGGCGACCCCATGATGATGGAGCGCGTCATCCGCCACAAGGCACAACTCAAACAGAAGATTGTGAAGGCCAACGCAGAACTGGCCTCGATCGACACCTATAAGTTCAAGACCAACTAAACAGGCAGTATCAAGCCGTAGATGATAAAGCCCGCTACTCCGCTCAACATGAGCAGGAGGATCGGGCTTACTTTGTATCGGAAGGCCGCTATGAAAACTGTTAAAAAGATGACCACACTGATGATGAACTGAAGTGTGTCTTGAGACGGTGAACCAAATGATTCCGGAGTCAAGAGGAGCAGGGCGGCCGCCGCAATAAGTCCTACAAAGGTGATGCGCAGCGTCTTGAGCATCGTCTGCACCGCCGGTTTGTCTTGCATCTTCATCAGAAAACGCGTCACCAAAATCATGGCCACCACCGGCAACAGGATAACCGAGAAGGAGGCGATGAACGAACCCAACACGGCCATCGGCACGGAATAGCCCGCATGGAGCACAGCCGTATAACCCGCATAGGTGGCCACGTTGATACCGATGGGGCCGGGCGTCATCTGCGAGACAGCCACCATGTCCACAAACTCCTGCATGGTCATCCAGCCATTACGCGTCACCACCTCGTTTTGGATGAGCGCAATCATGGCATATCCCCCGCCGAAGTTGAAGATGCCAATGCGGAGAAACGTATAGAAGAGCTTCCAGAAAATCATGCCGTCTCCCCCTTTCTCTCCAAATATTTACCATAAGCATATCCACCCACGCCCGCACACAGGATGATGAGGATGGGCGAGACGCCGAGCAACCAGATGAGCAGGGCCGCGGCAACCGGTATCCAAGCGTTACGCCAGCGCAGGTTGGCTGTCATGGCCATCGTGAAGACAGGCGAGGCGATGAGCGCGACCACCGCCGGACGGATACCCTTGAAAATTGCTTCCAAATAGGGGTTCCCTTTTAGAAAACGGAAACAGGAAGCCCATGCAATGATGATGAGGATGGGCAAAAGGATGTTGCCCAGCACCGCCGCAATGGAACCGACCACTCCGCGCAAACGGTAGCCGATGTTGCTCGCCATGTTAACGGCGAAAATCCCCGGCATGGCTTGTGACAAGGAGAGCACATCCATGAAGGTCTCCCGGTCCAACCACCCATGACGATCCACGATCTCCTTCTCCATCAACGGGATCATGGCATAGCCACCACCGATGGTGAAGGCCCCGATCTTGCAGAAAGAGGCAAAAAGAGTGCGCAAACCCACTCCCTTATATGATTTCTCACTGGCACTCATAACATAGAGTGTGCAAAAGTACAAAAATAATGAGTGCTCACGCTGTGAAAAAAAATGTATATTGCGCCCGTTTTTCAATTTTGAGTTAAAAAGGGTTATTAAGAAATATAATTACCTGATATAATATGAGATACAATATGAAACCTTTCATAAAACTGCTCTTCCTCTTTGCACTTGCAGGTGTATTTGCACCTAAAAACGTACAAGCGGCAAAAGAGGAAAAAGGCTTTGAGGCAGGTCCTTTTATCCTTGAGCATGTCACCGACAGCTATGGATGGCATATTTGCGGCGAGGGGGACAAGAGCGTGACCATTCCGCTACCCATCATCCTGGTGGACCAAGGCCGGCTGGTATGCTTCTCCTCCGGCAAACTGCATCATGGCGAGGCAGCATACGAAGGCTATGCCATGGGCTGGGGCGACCAGAAAGGTGCTATTGTGAAGTTAAGTGACGACTATACCGGACATCTGACACCCGGCACGGAATATGCCGTGGATCATGTGTGCAAGTTCAACATCTCCATCACGAAGAATGTCTGCGCCCTGTTTATCTCCTTGATTCTGATTGCGTGGATATTCCTCTCTGTTGCAAGGCAGTATGAACGTCATCCTGATGAAGCGCCCAGAGGTCTGCAGGGTTTTGTGGAGCCGGTTATCGTCTTTCTGCAAGATGAGGTCATCAACCCCTCTCTCGGCGACCGTGCCCCGAAATACACCCCCTATCTGCTGACCCTGTTCTTCTTCATCTTGCTGAACAACATGCTGGGTATCATCCCCATTTTCCCAGGAGGCGCCAACCTTACTGGCAACATCGCCGTAACTGGCATCTTGGCCTTGATCACCTTCTTTATCACCAACATCTCGGCAAAGAAAGAGTACTGGATCGACATCTTCAACACGCCGGGTGTGCCTTGGTGGCTGAAGCTGCCGGCGCCCATCATGCCTTTCGTGGAGTTGATCGGAATCTTCACCAAGCCTTTCGTCCTGATGGTCCGTCTCTTTGCCAACATCACGGCCGGACACATCATCGTGCTGGGCTTTATCTCCTTGATCTTCATCTTCGGACAGATGTCACCGGCCATTGGCTATAGCGTTTCGCTGGTCTCCATCCTCTTCTACATTTTCATGGGCGTGTTGGAGTTGCTGGTAGCCTTCATCCAGGCCTTTGTCTTCACGCTGCTGAGCGCCATCTATATTGGCACCGCAACGGAAGAGCATCATGAAGAAAGTACAGAATTAGCTTAATAGAAACTTTTTTACAATCCTTAATTTTATAAAGTTATGTCAACATTATCAACCTTATTGCAAGCAGCTCCCATTCTCGGCATTGGCCAAATGGGTGCAGGTATTGGTGCTGGTTTAGCTGCCATCGGCGCAGGCCTTGGTATCGGTAACATCGGTAGAGATGCCATGTCCGCCATTGCTCGTCAGCCCGAAGTGGCCGGCAACATCCGTATCAACATGATCCTCGCCTCCGCCTTGATCGAAGGTGTGGCCCTGTTCGCCGTGGTGGTTTGCTTGCTCATCGCTATTGCGTAATGACAATTGAAGACTCCCCGCGATTGGCGGGGAGTCTTCAGTTTTATCCAAGGAACTGAAAAAAACACTATAAACAACTAACCTAAAAGGAAAGAACCAACAGATATGGAACTTATTAAACCCTCTTTTGGACTTATCTTCTGGATGCTGATCGGTTTCGGCATTTTGTTCTTCATCTTGGCAAAGTTTGCCTGGCCTATCATCACCAACGGCATTGCCAGCCGCAACAAAAAGATCCAGGACCAGCTGGATGAGGCCGCCCGCGTTCATGCAGAGCTGGAAAACATGCACCTGAAGCATGAAGAGATGCTGGCTGAAGCCAAAGCCGAACGTGACGCCATCGTGGCCGACGCCCGCAAACTCAGCGAAAAACTGTATGAGGACGCCAAGCTGAAGGCGGAAAGCGAGGCACAGGCAATCATTGATGACGCCAAAAAGACCATCTACTTTGAGAAAATGAAAGCCATTACAGATGTCAAGAATGAAATCGCCAACTTCTCTATCGATATCGCCCAAAAAGTGATCGAACACGAGTTATCCGACAAGGATCGTCAGGAGAAACTCATTGAGGAGTGGGTGGACAATTGTAATTTGAATTAATGACACTATTAACCTTTTTATTCATCAAAATTTTTTAAAAATGAAAAAGATCGTTGTTACTTTGTTTTTAATCTGCACGATGGCAGGTGTCTCCATGGCACAACCGCGTGCTATCGGTGCCCGTCTGGGTGGTAACGTTGAGTTCTCTTATCAGCACTCCCTCGCTGCCGGTTCCTGGATGATGGATCTCACCGTCGGTGCTACCAACTATTGGAACAAATGGGGTGCCATTGGCGTAACTGCTATGTTCGATAAGGTTTGGGGTATCGGCGCCAGCAACTGGAATTGGTACGTGGGACCTGGTTTCGGCGTAGGCTACAACTATGGCCCCTACTGGAAAGAGAATGGATACTGGCCTTTCAGCTTGTACGTGGGAGGTCAAATTGGTATTGAATATCAATTTAGTATTCCTTTGAACATCAGCTTAGACTGGCGTCCTATGTGGAACTTTGCCGGTAGCGGTTCCGGTTATGGTTTCGCCGGCTATTTAACCGGTGTGGCTCTCGGCCTTCGTTACAGATTCTAATCGTTTATTTTCAGACTATTCACGGCCGGCCCTGGAAAAGGCCGGCCTTTTTTTCTAATTTTCCAACTCCATGAACTACATAGATTCTCATACACATCTATACCGTGAGTACTATCCCGACAACTTCGAGGAGGTGATACAGCGTGCTATTGACGCAAATGTGAAACAGATGCTCTTGGCCTGTGTCAACCGCGAAACCCCTGACCAGATCCAAGAGGTAGTGGCCCTCTATCCTGAAAACCTATACGCAATGGTAGGACTTCACCCCTCCGATGTACGGGAGGACTATCCCGATGTCTTGGCCTACCTCCATACGCGTCTGGATGATGCCAATGTGGTGGCAGTGGGCGAGATCGGTCTCGACTTCTACTATGACCGTATCTTTGAGACGCAGCAGAAGGATGCTTTCTACCAGCAACTCTGTTGGGCCCGCGAATTGCAACTGCCGCTCTCCTTGCACATCCGCAGCGCCTACAACGAGGCCATCGAGATTCTGCAACAGTTCAAGCCGGGCGAGTTGTCCGGCATCGTGCATTGCTTCTCCGGCGGCATCCAAGAGGCCAAATGGGCAGTGGCCCGTGGCTTTGCCATCGGCATCGGCGGCATCGTGACGTTCAAAAACAGCAAACTGCCGGAGCTGGTCAAGGAGATAGGCCTGGAGCATGTCGTCTTGGAGACCGACGCCCCCTACCTGGCCCCCACGCCCCATCGGGGCAAGCCCAATGAAAGTGCCTATATCCCTCTTATTGCCCAAAAGATTGCTGAAATCTTTGATGTTCCCGTCCGTGAGGTCATGGAACAGACCTCCCGCAACATCTATAGCATCTTCAAAAAACTGCCCGCCAATCTGTAGGCGGGCAGGTGAGTGCTTTATACCGCATTCATATTGGAATACAGATATCGTTTGATGCTCTTCTTGGGCGTCTTTTCAAACTCTTGGATGTGAACCTCCACCTCATTGATCTGCTCATAGGTGGCAAGGCTCTTGTTTACCTCTTTTCTTACTTTGTCCAGCTCGTTGGCAACCCCTTGGGAGTCCAAGCCCGCGGCATCACAAGCGTCAATGTCCGGATGGATGAGGGCTACAATCTTGTTTTCCCTCTGAACGACGATGCTCTCCATCACATAGGGCATATTGTTAAGCTTGTCCTCGATCTCTTCAGGATATATGTTTTGTCCAGACGGCCCGAGCAGCATGGTCTTGCAACGACCCTTGATATAAACATTCCCGTCTTTGTCCACATAGCCGAGGTCACCCGTCCGCAACCATCCGTCTTCTGTGAAACTGGAGGCGGTGGCTTCCTCGTTTTTGTAGTAGCCCATCATCACATTGTCGCCTCTCACAACGAGTTCCCCAACACCGCTATCATTAATATTGTCAACGCGCACTTCCATGTTGTCCAAGATCTTGCCACAGCTCGTAGGCACAAAATGGGTCCAATAGGAATAGGAGATGAGCGGGGCGGTCTCTGTCATGCCATAGCCAATCGTGAAGGGAAACTTGATCTTCTTCATGAACTTTTCCACCTCCGCATTGAGTGCTGCGCCACCGATGATGATCTGCTCAAAGGAACCACCGAACACACCGATAAGTTTTTTCTTGATCTGGGCAAGCAACACATCATCGAGATATGGCACCTTGAGCACCCAGTTCATGGGCGGTTTGGCAATCATAGGTTGGATTTGGCGACGGTATATTTTTTCGATGATAAGCGGCACACTTAAGATGAGGGTGGGTTTGATTTCCGAGAAGGCGGCCAGTAAAACCTTGGGCGTGGGCGTCTTGGTAATGAAATAAGTGTGCCCGCCAATCGTGGAGTTGCCCAGGAAGTCAAAAGCACAACCATAGGCGTGTGCCAAGGGCAAAAAGGTGACCATGCGGTCGCCCGGGAATAGCAAATGCTTGGAAGGATTTCCTGCAGCATAGGCATGATGACCGAAGATGGCATTGGAGGCCAGCGCACGACCGGTAGTCATGACCCCTTTGGAGAAACCTGTCGTGCCGGAAGTGTAATTGATGGACGCCACCTCGTCATTGTCCTTGTAGTCATAACGAATGCTGTCAGGGAAGAAATTTCCTTTGAATTTATCATCAAAGAGACGCTGAATGGCCTCCGGTGTAATGATTTCGCGCGGAAGGGAAAAACGCGTACCCGTCTCCTCATCCACAATGGGGAGCGCCGACTCGATTACCGTGACGGGATGAAAATCGGTGAGAGAGATGACAGCCCTTACTTGTCCTAACTCATTTTCATCAAGATGGTCCCAATAGTAGTCGCCAGAAAAAAGCAACTTGGAATCCGAGTGCTTAATGATGTGGTGGACATTCTCCGGTCGGAAGTCTTGCAGGATGGGAACGATGACGGCACCATAGGTAATGGTGGCGATGTAAGATATGGCCCAGTGAGTGCTGTTGCGCCCGATAAGGGCCACCTTGTCGTTCTTTTCAATACCGCACTGCTCAAACAAGAGGTGCAGCTTTTCCACCTGTTCCGCAACCTGCGCGTAGGTGAGGGTGTACTTGGTTTCATAATCCGTGAAAGCTTCAAGATCCCAATATCTGCGAAAGGAATCCTCGAATAAACGGACAAAATTTTCTTTTATCATAGCTCTATTTTTAGTTTTTTTATGAGTGCAAAGTGATAGCTCCCTTGTCAAAACAAGGGCGCAAAAGTACATTTTTTTGCAAAACTTTATCAGGAGTTCTTCTCGTTTATGATACAGGGCAATTCTGCCATATCTTGAATAACAAATTCACTGCCACAGGCCTTTAGCTCTTCTACGGAAGAGTTTCCGTAAGTGACTGCACAGGTGTGTGTTCCGGCGGCGGCGCCCATCAGGATGTCCACAGGCATATCGCCCACCACCATCGTCTCTTCAGCGGAAAATTTTAAAGATTTTAAGATAGCATAGACAGGTTCCGGATCGGGCTTGTGGGCTGTCACCTCGTCAGATCCGACCACCATATCCACCAGATCTGAAAGGTGCATTTCTTGGACAAATCCGTGAAGGGAGGCCGAGGTGCGTGAGGAGGCGATTGCCATGCGTATCCCTTGGGCGTGCAGCGTCTTCATCGTTTCCCGGACATGGGGAAAGAGATTGGGGACAAAGTCTTTGGCGTTGGCGAAGAAGATCTGCCGGTAGGTCTCGGCACAATGCTCTCCCTCCGCATCCGAAAGCTGCGGGTAAATATGGAGAAAGCAGTCTTTTAAGGGCAACCCGATGGTGGAGGCGCAGGTCTCCTCGTCGGCTACAGGTAATCCAAGTTGCCTCATTACCATCTGCATCACGCGGACTATGTTCTGGCGCGTGTCGGCCATGGTGCCGTCAAAATCGAAAATGACAAGTCGGATATTCATCGTTCACGGGATCAGATGTTTATTGTTGGGTTTGCAGAAAATCAGCATCGCAAAAATACAAAAAAATCCTACCTTTGCCACTCAAAAAATAACTTCAGAACTATGTTACAGATTGGAACAAAAGCTCCCTATTTCGAGGGCATGGACGAAAACGGGAATCCCGTGAAACTGAGCGACTTTGCCGGCAAGAAGCTCGTGCTCTACTTCTACCCCAAGGACAGCACACCGGGCTGCACCTCCGAGGCCTGCGACCTGCGCGACAACTACCAGCGCTTCATCGCCATGGGCTATGAGGTATTGGGCGTGAGCCGCGATTCCGCCGCCTCGCACCAAAAGTTCATCGCCAAGCACGAGCTGCCCTTCCACCTCATCGCCGACACCGACCTCACCATCCTGAAGGCCTACGAGGCTTGGGGCGAGAAGAAAATGTATGGCAAGGTGACCGAAGGCACGCAGCGCACCACCTACGTCATTGATGAGCAGGGTGTTAT
>JAFYEU010000050.1 GCA_017544105.1 Bacteroidales bacterium | reverse complement strand
TTCCTTCCTGAATTTCCTGTTCTTCATTACCCTGAGGGACCTGGGCTTTGCGGCCGTGGCGCATATCATCGGCGACACCCGCCATCAGCAAAGCATGAGGGACAAGTACGAGGCACGCCTTTCGGCTGTGGCCCAAGAGATGGACGAGTCCTCCGAGAACCCTGCCTCCCATTTCTTCAAGACCGGCAGCATCCTGTTCTGCCAGCAGTCCCGAAACGTCACATGGATCCATCTGGACGACGGCAGGCTCGTTTCCCGCTATGGGTCCCTGAAGAAACTGGCGGACCTGTTGGGGTCAGAGGGAATTGTCAAAGTGTCGCGTGACACGATGGTCATGCGGGACAAAATTCTCTCTTATGATGACCGTCACGTGGACATCAGCATCCCCGGCAGCGGACAGTCCAAAAGGTTCGAGTGGGGCCCATCCTGCTACAAGGAAGCCGTTAAGGTGCTGGAAAATGTCCCCGAGGGCGAACTGAACCCACAGCATGGAGAACCTTCCGGCCGGAAGACGAAGACAGCTCTGGAGATGCTGCCGGATTCTGTCAGGTCCAACCGCAACCTGCGGAGCGTGTACCTATACATAGCCCGTCATCCCAACTGCAACGCGACGGATATCAAGACCAGGAACAGTGTCTCCCAGACCACCGTCAACCGCATCCTCGGACAGCTGAAGCGGGAGGGGGTGATTGAGTATCAGGGGAGCAAGAAGTACGGGGGATACAGAATAGTTGAGAGTTAAAAGTTAAGAGTGATCAGTGAACAGTGATCAGTTCGAAGCTCGGAATTCAACAAATCAACAGTTCAACGATTCACCCTCTACCCCCTTAACTCCTTAGTTTCTTAACTCCCTTAACCTCTTAACCCATTTTTTGTATGTAACACCTCGTCTTTAAAACCTATGCTCATACCCGACTCGCAGCATGACGGTGTACCTCGGGTAGCCTAAGGATAACTGGCCATTGTCATTGACCTCTTCCCAGTTGCAGAAGAGTGTGCTGTGTACGCCTATGGTCAGTTTGTCTTGATTTGTCAAGCTGATGCGGCCTCCCAGGCCCAGGGTGCCCCCAAGGTCCAGCACCTCCTTTGCGTTGGCAGCGACAGGACTGTCGAAACAAACACCGAGCAGGATGCCTCCCTGCACATAGAAATGAGGCAGATGAAACTCCATTTCCACGGGAATGAGCAAGCTGTTGATGTGTTGGGAGCCACAGAAGATATGTTCGTAGCGTAGCCCTGTGCGCACGCCCCAGTAACGATGGAAGTCATAGCGCATCCCAATGCCAAGGCCAAAGCCGGGATAAACATCATCGTAGAGAAATGGCAGTCTGTTAATGCCGCCACTTACATCGGCAGTGATGTTGTATCCTTTTTGAAATTCAGAATTGGGATTCTGGGCCTCTGCCGGAAGCACAGTCCAAAGACATAAACATAAAATTGGAATGATTTTTTTCATAACAATGTATTTTAGAGTGTGTTTATTGGATATTTGTTGTCGGTGTGTCAAAAGTTTTGCCGTTGGCCATTATCCATTGGCTTTTTAACTTCTTAGATTCTTCTCTCCTCTACAATTCAACAAATCAACACTCTATCCTCCAACCCCATTTACCCTAAAGGGCTTCTTCTCTCCTCAATGCTACAAATATCTTCTTCTAATCAAGTCGCACAGCGACAGATAAGCCGTAGTGGTAGTGTCCCAGAAATGGGCTTTCTTCAACTCTTCCAGACAGTTGAAAGCTTCGTCCATGTTATGACATTGGTTGAGTTGCTGGATGGCGGCGCTGAACTCCTCGCCCTTGTTGTTGAAGAGTTCGCGGATATAGGTGAATTTGTCGTTCACGGAGATGGCCTTGGTCAGATCCACCACTTTGGATTGTTGAAACTGGTCAGCCACGGAGAGGTTCTCCGCCTTTCCGGTGAAGAGGTCGTTCAGAGAGCGGGGGGTTGTGGACACCTTGGGGTGGGCAGGCGCCTGCGGTTGGGGTGCGGGGGCTGCCGGCTGCTTGGGGGCGGGCCCCGCCTTCAGAGGCTCGGGCGTGGGAGTAGGCGCAGGGGCAGGTTTAGATGCCGGAGCGGGCGTAGGAGCAGGCGCGGGTGTTGGGGTTGGGGCTGGAGCGGACGTAGGAGTGGGGACGGGTGTAGGCGTAGGAGTGGGGGCCTTTGGTTGCGCCGGTGCGACAGGCTCGGGCTCCTTCTTTTCAGCAAAATGCAGGAGATCGTCCTCCTCGGTCACCGGGGTGGCGGGCTTCTCGGGCACCTCGTCCACAATGTCGGCCATCAGCGACTCCAGCTGCTCGTCACGGGCAGGCTCTTGCTCTTCCTCCTGGTTTTCCATGGAGAAGAAAAGATCCACATCATCCTCCATGGAGATGTGGTCCGTATATTTCGGTTCTGTTATCGTATGCAGCTCTTTCACCTCCTCCGGTTCTTTTTGGGGCTCGGGCTGGGCAGGCTGTACAGGCACCACAGGCTGGGGCGCCTCTTCAACGGCTGGCGTCTCTGTCACAACGTCCAACGTGGACATGCGCACGTACAGCGAACGGATCTGCTCCAAGACGATATCTTTCTCTATCAAAGAAATGGACGGATTGGCATCCAACAACTCACGGAGCGATTGGATGAGATTTTGAATCTGTTGATAAGTATTCTGCATTTTGACTAAGGTTAAGGTGGTCTATGAACGTGTTTTTTTTTAATTTTGCCGTGCAAAAAAATCGGACAAAAATACAAAAAATCTCAATCGCTTTCTCAAAGAATGTTTTTAGAAAATAAAGCTAACAGAAACAGTAAACGAGGCTGGATAGAAGTCATTTGCGGTTCGATGTTCTCGGGCAAAACCGAAGAGCTGTTGCGCAGAATCCGCCGTGCGGAATTTGCGAACCAGCAAATAGAACTCTTCAAGCCGGCCATCGACACCCGGTATGACGAGACAGCGGTCGTGACGCATGACGAGTCATCCCGCATGTCCACCCCCGTGCAGAACTCGTCCGAGATCCTGCTTTATGTCAACTTTGAGACGGTGGAGGTGGTGGCGATTGACGAGGTCCAGTTCTTCGATGACGGCATCGTGGAGGTCTGCAACACCTTGGCAGATGCGGGCATCCGAGTCATTGTCAGCGGGTTGGACATGGACTATCTAGGCAATCACTTCGGGCCGATGCCCAAGCTGATGGCCATCGCCGAGTATGTGTCCAAGCAGCACGCCATCTGTACCCGTTGTGGCGACTTAGCCCAGTATTCGCATCGCATCACGGCGCAGGAGGGGCAGGTTCTGTTGGGCGAGAAAGACTCCTATGAGCCCCTTTGCCGCCATTGTTTCAACGAAGTGAACAAAAAATAACATCTATAAATCAACTAAACAATTTGTATTATGAATTTGATAGACAAAATCAAAGAAAACGCCATCAAAGCCAACAAGAGAATCGTTTTGGCGGAGGGCGAGGAAGAAAGAAACCTTAAAGCTGCCGACATCATCCTGGAGAAGGGATATGCCGGACTCATCCTGCTCGGCAACAAGGCCAACATTGAGGCCAAGGCTGCTGAATGGGACTTGAAGAATATTGGCAAGGCCGAGGTCATTGACCCGCTGGACAACCCCAAGAAGGAGTTCTATGCCGAGATGCTCTGTGAGATCCGCAAGAAAAAAGGGATGACGATAGAGGAAGCGCGCAAGCTGGTGGAAGACCCCTTGTACTTGGCCACGCTGTTGATCAAGAACGGTGACGCTGACGGTGAGGTGACGGGTGCCGAGCATGCCACGGGCGACGTGTTGCGTCCCGCCTTCCAGATTGTGAAGACCTTACCGGGCATCTCTGTCGTCTCTGGCGCTTTCATCATGTGCTTCCCCGACAAGAAGTGGGGTGATGACGGCATCATGGTCTTTGCCGACTGTGCCGCTGACCCGAACACGGATGAGAACAAGCTGGCCCAGATTGCCGTGGTGACGGCTCAGACGGCCCGCACCATCGCCGGCATCGAGCCGCGCGTGGCCATGTTGAGCTTCTCCACCAAGGGCTCTGCCAAGCACGAGCTGGTGGACAAGGTCGTCAACGCCACCCGTATCGCCAAGGAGATGGATCCCAACCTCGTCATCGATGGTGACCTGCAAGCAGATGCAGCCATCGTGCCGTCTGTGGGTGAAAAGAAAGCCCCGGGCAGCCCTGTTGCCGGCAAAGCCAACGTGCTGGTGTTCCCGTCTCTCGAAGTCGGCAACATCGCCTACAAGCTGGTACAGCGCATGGCAGGTGCCGATGCCATCGGACCGGTCATGCAGGGTATGGCCGCCCCCATCAACGACCTCTCCCGCGGCTGCTCCGTGGACGACATCGTCAGCCTCGTAGCCATCACCGCCTGCCAGGCCGCCGGCAACACCTTCTAGGACGTTTATTCAACCTCCTCAAATTCCAAGCAGAACACCGTCAAAGTGTTCTGCTTTTTTTATATCTTTGGGCCAAACTACTGATTATGAACTTCTCCAACTACCCGCTACTCAAAATCCTAATCCCCTACGTTATCGGCCTGTTATGGGGTTATTATGGTCACTTCCCGGTCTATTATTGTCAATTTTCGTTTTTTGTCGCCTTCGTCTTTTGGCTGATTTCCCTATTCTTTCGGCAAAAAAATCGTGGTTTCTGGCGCACGGTCAAGACGGCACTATTGTGGTTGGTCTTCTGTTTTGCGGGGTTGGCGGCCATGAATTGGCGAATGGCGCCCACGGTGACGGCGGTGGAGGAGCGGTTGGCGGAGGAGTATCGCGACTGGTTCGTGGAGGTGGTGGAGGTGCCGGAGCCGCGCGCGCGGAGTGTCCGCATCACCGTGCAAGTCTTAGGCAGCGCGCGCGGCTCCTCCTTCCGCGAGAGGGCCCTGCTCTACCTCGCCCCCGACCCGGACCACCCCATCCACTACGGCGACCTGCTGCTGGTGCACGCGCAGCTGAAGGCCGTGGAAGGGCCCCGGAACCCCGACATGTTCGACTACCGTCAGTACCTCCGCAAACGGGGCATCTCACTGACGGGCTACGTCTCCGCCGGAGGCTGGCAGCGACTGGCCCATCGCACGCCAAACCCCTTGAAAGCCTTCTCCCAACGACTGCAAGGCAGCCTGACGGCCATCTTCCGACGGTCAGGGATGAGCGGCCATGAGTACGAGGTCATCGCGGCGGTGCTCCTGGGCGCCGGCGGCACCCTGGACCCGGCCTTGCGGCAGTCGTACGCCGCCGCCGGCGCCAGCCACATCCTCTGCGTGTCCGGCATGCACGTCGGCGTCATCTTCATGATCCTCAACTTCCTGATGAAACCCATGGAGCTGGCCCGCCAGACCCGCGCCCTCAAGGCTGTCCTGCTCATCTTCAGCATCTGGCTCTACGCCTGCATCACCGGCCTCTCCCCCTCCGTCATCCGCGCCGCCACCATGTTCTCCTTCGTCACCATCGGCGGACTGGTGCATCGCAACACCAACATCTTCCACAGCCTGACCGCCTCGCTCTTCATCCTGCTGATCCTCAACCCCCTACTTCTCTTCGAAGTCGGCTTCCAACTCAGCTACCTCGCCGTTTTCGGCATCGTCCTCTTCCAACCGCTCATCAGCTCCCTATACCACGCCAAGACCAAAGTCGGACGCTACCTCCTCGAGCTCCTCTCTGTCTCCATTGCCGCCCAGATCGGCACCTTCCCCATCTCCATCCACTACTTCGGACAATTTCCCAACTACTTCATCCTCACCAACCTGTCGGTCATCACGCTCTCCTCCGTAGTCATCATCACCGGCATCGTCCTGCTGACGATCTCCTTTGTACCATTTCTGGTGAAAGGGGGCTCCCTCATCCTCACAGGTGAGATCCGGCTTATGAATGGCATCATCGAACACATCGAACAACTGCCGCATTCCGTCACTACCAACATCGACTATCACGTTCTGCAAGTGATCCTTCTATATATCTCCATTTTCAGCCTGTATCTTTTAATTGTGAAGAAGCGGAAGCACTGGTTTTGGTTGACACTCAGCGCATTCACCCTGTTTTCGGGCTGTTTTGCGGTCAAAAAATGCCTGTTGGTCCACAGTGATGAGATGGTGGTCTATCAGATCCGCAACGTACGGGCCATCGGCTTTCGGGACGGTAGCCAGTGTGTGCTTCTCTCCGATTCCATTCAAGATACGCAAAGTCCCTTTTTTGACTACAACATCGGCAACCACTATCGCAAACAGCACGCACAATATCAATTTGTCAGCATCGACGGTGCTGATTTCAAGAACAGTTATCTCTGCAAGAAAGGGAGGATGGTGTGCTTTAAGGGGAGGACTTATCTTTTGCTAAAGGGGAAAGAGAAGGTCTATCCCTCAGCGAATTCCATGCCGGCGGACAGCATCCTCCATCTGGGCTCATCGTGGCCATAGGGCACGGCAAGGAGGGGCCCCCGACAATGTTTCAACACCTTAACCACCCTACGGTTGAGGGCAGATGCTGCGGATGTGGGGTTCGTAGATCATCACCAAGACGATGTCGGGTTTTTCCTGAACGACGATGTCCCAGTTGTCGCCATACTGCCAAGCGTCAAAGATGAAGAGGGACTCGCGGAACCAGGGCGCCAGGAAGGGAATGACAGCCCCCGCATAAGAGTCTCGGATGACCACAATCTTAGGCTGTCCCGTGCGGTTGGTGACAAACCGATGCTCATATTCCCAAGGATAGGCAAAGCCCTGAATTGGCTCATATCTTTTTTCCACGACCTCCACCAACTCATACAACGCGGAATCGGCAAAGTGGATATGGAAGTTTGTGTCTTGGGCAAAATGGGCAAAAGCGGGGCTGACCGCCAACATATTACCCAGATTGCCGGATGTCTGGACAAACGGCTTGAGGGTGAAACTCGGCACAATCTGTTCCGGCAGTTGGGGAAAATCACCGCGCATCATCTTCAGGATTTCTGATGCAGCATACTCGCCGCCTTTTGGATTCCAGTGGTTGTCATTTTTAAAATAGAGCCTACCCTCCTTCTTATGCTGAAGCATACAATCTTTCAAATAGAGGAACGGCACCTGCGGCGCACGTTCAGCCATCATCTGACAGAAACGGTCGGTGGCCGTTGCTTCCGTCCGCTGCACATAAGGAGGCACCCTTTCGGGATAGACCTCATAGGCGGTAGGCGCCACGACCACATACAGTCGGATGCCTTCGCGGCTTAGTCGGGCCTGCCTTTCAGCCAGCACATCCACCACGGCCGCCATGCGCTCCTTGGAGAAGTCCAAAGTCCCTTCATACAACTGGCGTTCCTCCTTGCCGGAAAAGAGAAAATCATCCTGACCAATCAGCACCTCCGGGATCGGGGAACGGTGTTGGCGCAAAGACAGGCCAAAGGAGATATCCAGCATCTTGCTTCTGAGGGGAAAACAGTCGTTCACATATTGGTCAAACTGATGCGGGAAAGCATCCAACGTGGAGAGCTGCAGTTGGGGCATCTTGGCCATCGCGCGGTTTTCCCCTTGCACTTGGCGCTCCGGCTGCACGAACAGCAGTATGCCCGGCACGATGAGCAGCAATCCGAAGAGGATGACCGTGATGATTTGATATGGATGCCTTTCTTTCATGTCAGAAGCGGAAATAGATAAACGGGTTATAGCCGCCTGTCACCAGGAAGCAGCAAGAGATAAACAGGACGGCCACCATGCCGATCATGACGCTCCAATAGCGGAGATGGGACATACAACGGTTGCCGTTGCACACAGCAGTCTTCCACTGCCGGTTCAGCCAGTCGAACAGAGGCGTGGCACCGAGCAGGGCGATGATGCCCACCACCCAGTAGAGCGGTTGTCTATAGTAGGCCATGAAGGGTGAGAGGCCTCCGCCTTGGAAGGAGAACATGCGGCCCACGAACGTGACGGCATAATCCAGACTGTCAGCGCGGAAGAAGACCCAGGCAACCACCACCATCAGCAGCGTATAGAGATGCCGCAGTGGCTGGTAGCTCTTCTCCAGAAGCCGGTCGAAACCCAGCCTCTCGACCACCATCAGGGTGCCGTGCATCAGACCCCACACGACGAAAGTCCAGCTGGCGCCATGCCAGAGGCCTGTGAGGAAGAAGACAATATAGAGGTTCAGATAG
Source organism: Bacteroidales bacterium (assembly GCA_017544105.1). Taxonomy (GTDB): domain Bacteria; phylum Bacteroidota; class Bacteroidia; order Bacteroidales; family WCHB1-69; genus F23-D06. Next base: position 24,850 of record JAFYEU010000050.1, on the reverse strand, counting down.
GTACGTCCCTTCCCTTTGCGGTTGCCGCCAAGCGGGATGTACAGATAATCTTTGAACCAAGCCGACAGGGTGATATGCCACCGACGCCAGAAGTCGCGGATGGAGGTGGCCAGATAGGGGAAGTTGAAGTTCTCCGGGAAACGGAAGCCAAACATCCGACCCAGCCCGATGGCCATGTCGGAGTAGCCGGCAAAGTCGTAATAGATCTGCAGGGCATAGACCAAAGCCCCTAGCCAGGCGGTGGCAGAGGTGATGGTGCCGGGCGCCCGTGCAAAGATGTCGTCTGCTATCAAAGCCAGCTGGTTGGCGATGAGGATCTTGCGTGCCAATCCGAAACAGAATCGCTGGATACCCTGATAGAGATTCTCCCAGGAGAAGTCGCGCTGGCTCAGCTGCGGCTCTATCTCATGATAACGGATGATCGGTCCTGCTATCAGCTGAGGAAAGAGGGCTATATAGGTGCCCAGCCGGATGAAGTTGGTCTGAGCCTTCACCTGGCCGCGATAGACATCCGTCAGATACGAGATGCCCTGGAAGGTATAAAAGGAGATGCCTATGGGAAGGAGGATTCTCTTCAGGAAGATAGGAGAGATGCCAAAGATACTGGTCAGCACATTGACATTATCAACCAAGAAGTTGGCATATTTGAAAAAGATGAGCGAAGAGAGGTTTAGGATTACCGCCAGGGTGAACCATAGTTTTCGATGATGAGGATGGTTTTGTATGGCATTACCAGCCAAGAAGTTCACGACAATAGAGCCCAGCAATATCAGGGTGTAGCTGACGCCACCCCACGCATAGAAGAGGAGGCTGGAAAGAAACAGCAATGTATTCTGATAGGGGATTTTCCTGCACAAGGAGAGCAGGAAAAGCACGACAGGGAGGAACAGGAAGAGAAAGGTGAGGGAACTGAAAACCATGACTCTAACAGTTCAGGGGGTTATCTATTCCCACTCAATGGTCGCGGGCGGTTTGGAACTGATGTCGTAGCAGACGCGGTTGACACCTTTCACCTTGTTGATGATATCGTTGGACACCTTGGCCATAAACTCGTAGGGCAGATGAGCCCAGTCGGCGGTCATAGCGTCGGTGCTGGTCACGGCGCGCAGGGCCACCGCCTGCTCGTAGGTACGCTCGTCGCCCATGACGCCCACGCTCTTGATGGGCAACAGGATGACGCCTGCCTGCCAGATCTGGTCATAGAGCGACACCTCTATTTCGCCGTTGGTCATATTAGCGGGCACGCCGGCAGCGAGCACCTTGCGGGCATCCTCGCCACTCAGCCGGACCTTCCAGTCGCGGAGCCCCTGGATGAAGATGTCGTCGGCATCCTGGAGCACGCGCACCTTCTCGCGGGTGATGTCTCCCAAGATGCGCACAGCCAGGCCGGGACCGGGGAAAGGATGGCGCGTGATGAGATGCTCGGGCATGCCCAGCTGGCGACCCACGCGGCGCACCTCGTCCTTGAACAACCATTTCAGCGGCTCACAGAGCTGCAGGTGCATCTTCTCGGGCAGTCCACCCACGTTATGGTGACTCTTGATGACCATGCCAGTGATGCTGAGGCTCTCGATGCGGTCGGGATAGATGGTACCCTGAGCCAGCCACTTGGCATCGGTGATCTTCTGCGCCTCTGCATTGAAAACATCGATGAAGCCAGCGCCAATGATCTTGCGCTTGCGCTCCGGCTCGGAGACGCCCTCCAACTCTTTGAAGAACTTCTCGCTGGCATCCACGCCGATGACGTGCAGGCCGAGGCCTTCGTAGTCGCGCATCACATTTTGGAATTCGTTTTTGCGCAGGAGACCGTGATCCACGAAGATACAGGTCAGGTTCTTGCCGATGGCGCGGTGCAGGAGCATAGCGCAGACAGAGGAGTCCACACCGCCACTCAAGCCCAAGATGACCCGGTCGTTGCCAATCTGCTCCTTGAGTTCAGCCACGGTGGTCTCCACGAAAGAGGCGGGGCTCCAGGTCTGATGACCGCCACAGATGCCCACCACGAAGTTCTTCAGCAGCTGGGTGCCTTGCACCGTGTGGAACACCTCCGGATGGAACTGCACACCCCACACCTGCTCCCCTTCAAACTGATAGGCGGCAAAGTCCACCTTGTCGGTAGAGGCAATCTTGCGGCAATGTTCCGGCAGACGGGTGATGGTGTCACCGTGGCTCATCCAGACCTGGGTGTTGTCGGCAAGACCTTGCAACAGCGGGTTGTCGTGCTCAAAGGAGGACAAGTTGGCGCGGCCATACTCGCGACTGCCGGCGGGCTCCACCATGCCTCCGTTGGTGAAAGCCATGAACTGGGCACCGTAACAGATGCCCAAGATGGGCAGGCGACCGCGGATGCCGGTCAGGTCCACCTTAAAGGCACGCTCGTCATAGACACTGAAAGGAGAACCGCTCAAGATGACACCTATCACATCGGGATCATCATGGGGAAACTTGTTATAAGGGACAATCTCGCAGAACATGTCCAGCTCACGGACACGACGGCCTATCAATTGTGTGGTTTGAGATCCGAAATCCAGAATGATTATCTTTTCCATAGGGCGTTGTTTTGCTAAAAGAGAGCGCAAAAATACACAAAAATCGCGTCGGGTAGGTCTCCGCGGGAAATAAAAAAAGAGGATATCCGTGGGGACATCCTCTTTTCGTTAAGTTTTAGAGCTTCTTAGCGGCACTCCATACCCGTCTTGTGACCATCGACAGTGATCACCGTGTTGTACTCGGAGCACTTCTTGCCACCCTCATTGTCAAGAGTGGTTTCAGAAACTACTTCACCATCGAGATAGGTTTTGCAGGTACAAGTCTTGCTACAGGAAGTTCCGCCCACGATCAAGAACAGGGCGAATGCGCTGGCACATAAGATTTTCTTCATGATGTTTTGAAATTTAATAGGTTAATAATTATGGCTGCAAAGGTACACTTTTTTTATATCACAATGCTTTTTCCGAAAAAAAATTTACAACCTTTTTAAGATGTCAGGATTGTATCCCTTGGGGTATGGCATCGAGCAATATACGGGTGTATTCGGTCTGCGGATTCCGGCAGAGTTCGTCAGCCTCCCCGAGTTCCACGATGCGTCCCTGTTGCATGACCGCGATACGGTCGGACATGAAACGGACCACCGATAGGTCGTGGGAGATGAAGATGTAGGTGAAGGCGAATTCCGCTTTCAGCTCGTTGAGGAGGTTCAGCACTTGAGCCTGCACGGAGACATCGAGGGCGGACACCGACTCGTCGCAGATGATGAAGCGGGGGTTGACGGCGAGGGCGCGGGCGATGGAAATACGCTGTCGCTGCCCTCCGGAGAACTCATGGGGATAGCGATAGAAGTGCGACTCGTTAAGGCTCACCCGCTCCAGCAAGGCGATGGCCTTCTGCCGTCGCTCCTTCTCATCCCGGCCGATACCGTGCACGCGCATCGGCTCGACGAGCATATCGCCAATGGTGAGGCGCTGGTTCAGGGAGGAATAGGGATCTTGGAGGATGATTTGCAAGTCTTTGCGCACGGCCCGCATGTCACGGGCAGACAGCTGCATCAGATCCTGTCCCCGGTAGGTGACAGACCCGGCGGTAGGCTCTATCAAGCGGATCATAGAGCGCCCGAGGGTGGTCTTGCCACAACCCGACTCTCCCACAAGGCCCAGTGTTTCACCTTCGTAGATGTCGAGGTTGATATCTTGCAATGCCTCCACGTAGCGCCGTTTTTCAAAGAGCTTCTCTTTGCGGACAGGATAGCGTTTGCTTAGACCCCGGATGGTGATGAGCGGTTCCTGGGTGTAGAGCAGTTGGTGCCGGCGGCGGCGTTCCTCCTGCAAGATGGGTTGGCGGGAGACCTGTCCGTTGTTTTTCACGAAATCGTCCACGGTAGGCAGCAGGGCCAGGCGTTCCTGCATAGAGGGGCGGCAGGCCAGGAGCCCTTGGGTGTAAGGATGGCGCGGGTGCAGGAAGATATCGCGGATGTCGCCTTGCTCCACCACCTCGCCCTTGAAGAGGACCACCACCTTGCGGGCGATTTCCGCGACCACGCCCAGGTCGTGGGTGATGAAGAAGACGCTCATGCCATGCTTCTCCTGCAGTCGCTTGATGAGTTCCAGGATACCTTTCTGGACCGTCACATCGAGGGCGGTGGTCGGCTCGTCCGCGATGAGGACATCGGGCTGGCAGCTCATGGCCATGGCAATCATGACGCGCTGCTTCTGGCCACCGGAGAGCTCATGGGGATAGGAACGGAAGATCTGCTCGGGACGGGGCAGCATCACCTCTTTGAACAACTCAATGACCTTGGCCTTGGCGGTCTCCGGCGTGGCGTTGGTGTGCAAGAGGATCTGCTCGGTGATCTGCTCCCCACAACGGATAACCGGGTTGAGGGAGGTCATGGGCTCTTGGAAAATCATCGCGATACGGCGGCCCCGCAGAGCACGCATCGTCTTTTCAGGCAGGGTGAGCAGGTCTTTGCCCTCTTCGCCATCCTCGCCGCAAAAGAGAATCTTCCCCGAAGGGTATCGCGCCATGTCCCGGTTCAGCAACTGCATGACGGAAAGTGCCGTCACCGACTTGCCGGAACCGGATTCGCCCACGATGCCGATGGTCTCCCCCCTGTCAAGGTTAAAGGAGACATGCCGGAGAATGGACTTCCATTCCCCATCCTGCTTCAACTCCAGAGAGAGATCGTCGATTTTTAAGAGTGCATCCATAAGAAGGTGCAAAAATAGAAAAATAATAAACGCAAAGAGAGGAAAAGACCGGACGGGTTTGTCTCCCAATTAATATTTTTTATACTTTTGCCCGATGAACTATCTTCTCATATAGATTCATCAATCATCATGAAAAAGTTAGCCTTGATCCCCTTCCTCCTGCTCTGCCTGCTCAACGCCCGCGGGCAGTACATGTCGTTTTTCGGCGACAGCACCTGGGAGTACCATATCACCTATATTACCAATCCTCCGGAAGACTATATCAACTATCCTCCGGAAGAGCCAAACGCCCTGGGGGTGTATTGCAAAACCCGAATTTTTCACTATAGAAAAGATCATTGGAGTTATGCATGGAATTGTTGGTTGCCTGACAATCCTCAACTTTATTCTCCTTGCCTTTGGGAAGACACTGTGACCGGACGCTTATACCAAAATAACCATGGACCTATCTGTGACATGTCGCTCTCTGTTGGAGACACTTTTCACTATCAGTATTCCTACCAGAACGTATCCTATGAGTGGACTATGTTGGTGGACAGCATCCAATATCTATCGGGCAGAAAAAACATCTTCCTCTCCCTGCTGGATCATTACGATGACTTCTTTTTCGGTAGCGATTCACCTCTTCAACACCAAAGATTTTCCCTCCGTTTCATTGAAGGAATTGGCTCCACGTCTGGATTTCAACCTTTGCAGTGGCCTTATTTAGATTTATTGCTTTGCGTCTATAAGGACGACTCTTTGGTCTATATGGCGGACGAGCGTTTGGGGTGCGACCAGACATGCGTGGGCTTGAACGATTATCTGCAATCCTATATGAACCTGTACCCCAATCCGGCCTCGTCCTATATTGTGCTGGACATGGGAACCGGGGAAGAGATGCAGGGCAATGTGACAATTGCGGATATGATGGGACGGGTGTGTCTCCAGCAGCACATCGCAGGGCTGAGCAACCGTATCTCCGTGGCGGGATTGCCCCCGGGCATGTATTTCCTGACCTATATCCATGAACAAAGAATCATAACACGGAAATTCATCAAAGAGTAATATCATGAAAAAGATAGCCTTAATACCCTTCCTCCTGCTCTGCCTGCTCAACGCCCGCGGGCAGTACATGTCGTTCTTCGGCGACAGCACCTGGGAGTACCATATGGTCGTTTTGAATCAGCTTCCCGAAGACTATATCAATTATCCTCCTGAGATCACCAGCCCATTAAATGTATATTGCCGTACAATAGTAAGCCGATACGATAAAAACGAATACTCTAATTATCCTCCCGGTTATATATGTAACACTGACCATAGTGACTCGCTTGTGTGGTATGAATGTGCACGCTTGTATGAAGACACTGTGTATGGTAGATTATATAGTAGAGACTATTTAATTTGTGACATGTCTTTGTCCGAAGGAGATACTTTTCGGTATGTCTCCACAGGTGTTTGGACAGGCATACCCCCTACTATGTTGGTTGACAGTGTCAAATACATTGCAGGCAGAAAAATCATTTATTTGTCCTTGCTAAACTATCAAAACGATTATTTTTTTGGCTCTGAATACGCCAGCCAACATGCCGACTATCCCTTTTCTATCATGTTCATTGAGGGCATAGGGCCTACCTATGGTACCGGACAACAAAATGATCTGCCCTTAAGTCCATCAGCTATTGATGGTCGTCTTCGGCTAGCTCTGCTATTATGCATGTATAAGGACGATTCTTTGGTTTATTTAGCCAATGAAGATTTAGGGTGTATTCAGACATGCTGGGATCCTCTAGAGCATTGGGGTGTGACAGAGCATCCTCAACAATCCATGAACCTGTACCCCAATCCGGCCTCCTCTTACATTGTACTGGACATGGGGACCGGGGAGGAGGTGGATGGCAACGTGACGATTTCGGATATGCTGGGACGGGTATGTCTTCAGCAGCACATCGCAGGAACCAGCAACCGCATCTCCGTGGCGGCATTGCCCCCGGGCATGTATTTCCTCACCTACTCCAATGAACACAGAAAAACAACACGGAAATTCATCAAAGAGTGACCTCATGAAAAAGCGCATTTTGGCATATGGTATTCTGTGGGTCGCCTGCTGGCTCGGCTTGTCCGGCCCCACAAGTCTCTCCGCCCAGAACGGATTCGCCAACTATATCTCCATCTCCAATGGCAAGTTCAAGGACGGGAACAGCACCTTTTTGCCACTGTGTGTCAATTATCTGGTGGATTACTTTTACGATTTGGATTCTACCGATTATTATATTTCCCCGCACGGCAATTATAGTTCCCAATGGGGATATCCGGACAATACTAATCCTGTCCATATTCCTGGTGATGGTCGTTTTTGTTTTGGTGAGCAAGATGTATATCATCCATATGAGTATCTTCACGAACGAAATTCCGCCACCCTCAAATTGGAGCGAGATCTCCACTGCATCGACTCTCTCGGCTTCAATGTGGTGCGACTGCGGCCGGTCACCATTTGGAATAACAACACCTTGCATGTCCCGACGGATTCCTACGAACGTTACTTTGCCCTGCAGGACTCCCTCATCGCCCAATGCGCCCGCCACAACCTGCGGGTCATCCTGGTGCTGGAGGCCGACACCCATGCTTACCTCGCGTTTGAACAATACTGTACCTACCTGGACAGCGTGTCGCGTCATTACAGCACCAACAAAACGGTGATGGCCTACGTGATCTATGCAGAACCCTCCTACAAATGGGGAAGAGCCAATGCCAACGACAAATTGGTGGTCTCCAATTGGTCCAGAAAGTGGTACTACATCGTTAAGAATAATGCCCCCAACCAGCTGGTCACCTACGGGCTGGATGGCATCGAGAACGTCCTCTTCTGGGATCCCTCCGCCCTCACCTGTGATTTCCTTTCCATGCACTTTTATTACAACGTCCCCGATGTCAATGTCGCCCAAAACGCTGTCCACACCTACTTCAAATGGATGAACCACAATGTGGAGAATGTATGGATGCTCGGAGAGACAGGCTTCAGCGGAACTTCCGAGGACTCCTGTCACTCCCGGCCCTCTCTTATTGGTACAGAAAACGACCAGTCCCTATACGCAGACTACACCATGCAAAAATCCTTGGAGTGTGCTTGCCAAGGCTATTCCTGGTGGCAGTACCAAGAGGTCATGTGGGCCTCCTGCCTCCAGAACTATTTCGGTTTTCTCACCTACTATCCCGACGAAAGGCTGAAGCCTGTCGCCTCGCTCTTCCCCTCTTTCTCATCCAGATTCTATGTGGAGAACCTTTGTCCCAAGCCCAGTTGTTACTACAACATTCCAGGCTACACCCACCCCAACATCAGCGGCAGGGTGTTGGATGAAGACAACAACCCTGTCGAGGATGCTCTGGTGGTAGGCTGGAGTGAACACTGGAAAGAATCCTACTCGACATTCACCAATGCGCAAGGGGAGTACACCCTATACACACCCCAAGATACCACCATCAGACTGGTTTGGATATCCCAAAAAGGGTACACCGCCATCTCTTTCAATCCGAGAGAGTATCAACCTGCATTTTTAACCTTAACGCAGATCAACCATGACGGATGGATGAAGAACTGGACCAACAGCTCCTTCCCCGAGCAAGATGCCATCCCCGTTATCGAAAGCACGACCCCTATGATGGTGGGCAACTTCTATGGCGATGAGGCGCAGGAGCTGCTTTTGTTCAACACCTCCAACCATACCGCCAAGATGTACAGTTATCAGATCCACCACTGGGAAGAGGTGTGGAGCGGCTCGATAGACGGATGGTATATCCGAAGTACCGACCAGTTTTCCGCAGGCGATTTTGACGGCGACGGTCATGATGAACTGCTGTGTGTGCAGAGTCTTCGGAAACCTTGGGCCAAGACTTACAGCTTTGCTCCCCAAGACCCAACCAATCCTTGGCAAAACGACTGGTCCAACGGTGGCAACGGCCATATCGGCAGCTGGGCCATCTCCTCCGGGGACATCATCCTCTCCGGCCACTTCAACGACACCTCCCATTGCTCCCTGCTATGCATCCGGAAACAGCCCAATCCCCAAGCGTTATGCCAAGCGTTTGCCTCATCCGCCTGGAGCACGGTCTGGTCAGGCTCCGCCAACATCGGGGGACAGTGGTACATCAGCAATGTGGACCAATATTACGTGGGCGACTTCAACGGCGACGGGCTGGATGAACTGCTCTGCACCCAGGTGACCAACGGCGACTCCGACTGGATGTCGCTGCTCCATTACGGTACTTCCTGGAGCACGCTCTGGAGCAACTACGGGATCTCGGAGGGTAGTGGCATCTATCCCTACCGAGGCAACTTCCTGGTCGGCAACTTCGACCCCGACCATGCCGATGAACTTCTGGGGGTTGGCAGCTGGGCCACCAAGTTCGACTTCAACATCTCCGACAACTGGGACTGGTCGTGGAGCACGTATCAGTCTGCCCGGCTGTCCGACTGGACCGTAAGCACCGACTGGCGGTCATTCTTCATCAAAGCCATCTCTGGCGTTCCCGACTATCTGGTCACTGCTTTGAAAGGTCGCCAGTACCGGATGAACGCCTATTCGTTTAACCCATAATATCATTGTTTACAAACCTCTACTCATCATGCTTTCCGTTATTTGTCCCATATACAACGAAGAAAAATACATTGCAGCCTGCATCGAGTCCATCATGGCGCAAGACTATCCCAAAGATGACTTGGAGGTCTTGTTGGTGGACGGCATGAGCAGCGACCGCACCCGGGAGATCATCCGCGACCACATGTCACGTTATCCGAACCTCCGCCTGTTGGACAACCCCGAACACACAGCGCCTTGGGCGATGAACCGGGGCATCGCGGAGGCCCGTGGGGAGATCATCATGCGGCTGGATGCCCATGCCAGCTACCCTACCAACTATTTCTCCACCTTGGTACGCAGGCTTCATGAGCTGGGGGCCGACAATGTGGGGGCTGTCTGCCAGACTGATGTACTGCACAAGACCCCCAAGGCATTGGCCATCCGGGAGGTGCTCAGCAACAAGTTCGGGGTTGGCAATGCCCTGTTCCGCACCGGCATCAAGGAGGTCCAGGAGGTGGACACCGTCCCCTTTGGCTGCTGGAAACGGGAGGTCTTTGACAAGTATGGCATGTACGACACCCGACTGACCCGCAACCAGGACATCGAGCTCAACAAGCGCATCATCCGGGGAGGCGGGCACATCTATCTTATCCCCGACACCTACTGCACCTACTATGCCCGCGAGACCTTCGACAAGCTCTTCCGTAACAACTACAGCAACGGCAAATGGAACATCCTGACCGTCTATTACACCCAGGAGATGAATGCGCTTTCTCTGCGTCATTTCATCCCGTTGCTCTTCCTGCTCTCCCTCCTGCTGCCACTGATCGCCGGCCTCTTCTGGCATCCTCTATGGTTGGTCGGAGCCGCCAGCCTGCTGGCCTACCTCACCCTCATCAGCATCGTCAGCATCCGGTTGTCACGCACCAAAGGCCTCAGCTTCATCAGGTTGGTGGAGAGTTTCTTCGTCCTGCACCTCTCCTACGGCCTAGGCTCCCTGGCGGGTCTCTGTTCTCTTCCTTTTATCAAAAGAAAAAAGTAGTATGATGACTTTGAAATATCTCTTCGACCGCATCGTCGCCTTCTTCGGACTGATTGTGTTCAGTCCAGTTCTTTGTGTGGTAGCCCTCCTGATACGGATAAAGATGCCAGGTGGACCGGTCCTGTTCACCCAGCAGCGGGTAGGCCGCCATGGACGGCTGTTCACCATCTACAAGTTCCGCACGATGGTGGTGGGCCATGGGGGCTCATCGGTTTCTGTTGCGGGCGAGTCGCGCATCACGCCCCTGGGGGCCACCTTGCGCAAGTACAAAATCGACGAGCTGCCGGAGTTGTGGAACGTGCTCATCGGCGACATGAGCTTCGTGGGACCGCGCCCCGACGTGCCCGGCTATGCGGATGCCCTCACCGGCGATGACCGCGAAGTGCTGTTGCTACGACCCGGCATCACGGGCCCCGCCTCCTTGAAGTACCGCAACGAAGAAGAGCTCCTCGCCGCCGTGGAAGACCCGCAAAGATACAACGACGAGGTCATCTTCCCCGACAAGGTGCGCCTCAACCGCTACTACCTGCATCACTACTCTTTCTGGAGCGACATCAAAATCATCTTCGCCACCGTGACGGGCCGCAAGATGAGGTACGCGGAGGAAGAGATCTGAGGGAGCTGGCAGCGATCAGTTGTCAGTTGAAACCTGGAACTGTGAGCTATGAACGTTGACGTTGAACTTTGAACTACGGAGATACCCCTTCATTTCTTAGTTTCTTAACTTCTTAGTTTTTTAGTCTTTCATCGGGTTCATCACCCCATAGGGCACGACACGAACGAGCCCCCAACACTTCAACATTTCAACACTTCAACATTTTTCCTATCTTTGCACGCTCAAAAAAAGACCATACTATGGAAAAACGAATATACCTCTGTTTGGCACACATGAGTGAGGCCGGCCTTGAGCAGCAATATGTCAAGGAGGCCTTTGACACCAACTGGGTGGTGCCGTTGGGACCCAATGTCAACGGTTTTGAAAAAGATCTGGAAGCCTTTGTTGGCCAGGACAAGCGGGTGGTGGCCCTCTCCTCGGGCACGGCAGCGGTCCATCTGGGTCTGATAGCCTGTGGTGTAAAGCCGGGCGATGAGGTGTTGGTACAGTCGTTCACCTTCTGCGCCTCTTCCAACCCCGTGACCTACCTCGGTGCCACACCCGTCTTCATCGACAGTGAGCCTCACAGCTGGAACATGGATCCTGTCTTGTTGGAGAAGGCCATCATCGACCGTCTTGAGCAGACTGGCCGCAAGCCCAAGGCCATCATCCCGGTAGCCTTGTACGGCATGCCTTACGACATCCGGAGGATCATGGAGATTGCCCATCGGTATGACATTCCCGTCTTGGAGGATGCCGCTGAAGGATTCGGCTCACGGGTGGATGGCCAAGTGCTAGGCACATTCGGGCACTACGGGGTGCTGAGCTTCAATGGCAACAAGATGATCACCACCTCCGGCGGAGGTGCGCTGGTGTGCCCTGACGAGGAGGCATGGCGACATATCATGTTCCTGGCCACCCAAGCTCGCGAAGCCTATCCATACTATCAGCATGAAGAGATTGGCTATAACTATCGGATGAGCAACATTTGTGCGGGCATCGGTCGCGGACAGATGTCGGTGCTCGAGGAGCATATCGCCCACCATCGGAGACTCTACGAGCTCTACGCCGAGTTGCTGCAGCCAGTGGAGGGCATCACCGTACATGGCGAACCTGACCACCACTATGCGTCCAACTTCTGGCTCAACACCATTCTCCTGGACCCCGACCTCAAAGTTCAGGGTCAAGAGAAAGCCTACCAAACCGGCGTGCAAGGGGCCGTGGGCGGGGCAGGCGGCGTGGTCCATCAAGCGAACAGCCTGCATACCGACTGCGAACCGAACCCCAATGTGGAGGCCATGCGTCTCTTCCTCGATAGCAAAGGCATTGAGGCACGCCCTCTCTGGAAGCCCATGCACAAGCAGCCCGTCTTCCAACACAGTCCTTCCTACACCAATGGTGTCTCCGAGTCTCTCTTCAAACAGGGACTCTGCCTGCCCAGCGGCCCGTGCGTCACAGAAGAAGATGCCCACTACATTGTCCAATCCATCCTCGAAGCACTGGCCTGATATGGAGTCGCGACGCTATTTCATGCACCTGGCCTACAACGGCGCCCCCTTCTTCGGGTGGCAGATCCAGCCCCATCACCCGTCGGTGCAGGAGACGCTGGAACGGGGATTGTCGCTACTGCTGCATTGCGACCGCATTCCCATCACCGGCTGCGGGCGTACCGACACGGGTGTCAACAGCTCCTGCTACTACGCCCACTTCGACCTGCCCGAGGGCCTCGACCTCGGCAACTGCGAACAGTTCTGCGACAAATTCAACAACTACCTTTCTGCCGACATCGTCATCTACCGTATCTTTCCGGTGCAACCAGAGGCCCACGCCCGCTTTGATGCCATCGAAAGGACTTACCATTATCATATCACCACCCAAAAGGATCCTTTCCTGTCACACCTCCGTTATTTCAGCTACCGGAAGCCCGATGCGGACAAGATGAACGAGGCCGCCAGCCTATTGCTGCAATACGAGGACTTCACCAGCTTCAGCAAGGTGCACACGCAGGTCAACAACTTCATCTGCCACATCTCCAAGGCCGAATGGACTGTCCATGGTCATGATCTTCTCTTCACCATCACCGCCAACAGGTTCCTGCGCAACATGGTGCGCGCCATCGTGGGCACCCTGCTGGATGTGGGATTGGGAAAAATGAGCGTGGACGATTTCCGTCGTATCATTGAAGACAAAAACCGCTGCTCGGCGGGCACCTCCATGCCGCCGCAAGCCTTGTTCCTGGCCGATGTGCAATACCCTTGGAAAGAGATTCTGTTACCGGACAATGGTCAGTGAGCCATTGTACTGCGTCACCTTGGCTTTGCCCTTGTAATAGAAGGAATAATAATAGACCCCGTCAGACAGGTCTTCCCCAGTGAAAGGATTTTCACCCATGGTGATCTGCCCGTCGCGGGCGTAGGTGTCATAATTCTCTGCTTCGAAGACCAACTTGCCCCATCGGTTATAGATGAAGAGCTTGTTGGTGCGATACTCATCCGGATCTTCCGGGTTGATGCTCGTGTTCAGATTGCCGATAGCCCATACATCGTTGATGCCGTCGCCATTAGGGGTGATGACATTCGGGAAGATGAGATCATCTTCCAGCACCACGGTGTGGCTCACCTGGTCGGAGCAGCCCTCATCGGTGGCGAGTGTCAAGGTGACAACATAATCGCCCCAGGTGGCATAGGTATGAGAGGGGTTATAGTCCTCCTCCTCGGTCTCGCCATCGCCAAAGTCCCAGGTCAGATGGTTGGAAGGGTTGCCAACCACATTCTGGGAAAGGAACGAGGTAAATTGCACCGCACCCCCGTTTTCACTCATCATCGAGATCTCCGGAGTCGCGGCAAAGTCCAGTTCCGGTTGCGGATAGACATGGATATACTCCCATTTTATAAGCGAATCCACACAACCATCCTGAGAGAAGACAAGCAGCTTGACCGTATAGGTGCCGTTGTCGTTGAAATCCCAGATGGGGGAAGCATCAAAGGATGAATAGACCACCTCGCCGTTCTGGTTCCAGACCGTCCACACACTGCTGTAGGAAAGCGTGTCCGGAGTAGTCTGATTGGTGAAGTGGATGGTTATCGGGGAACATCCGGAGGTGGTATTGGCCTCAAAGGCAGCATAGGGCTGCGGATAGTAGAAGATATTGACGGTGTCGGAGCTTTGACAGGTGGAGGCCGCCCCGGTATTGTCCAATTGGATGTTCAAGATATACTCCCCGGATGCCAACACCATGATGGTGGAATCCTCATCTCCCGTGTTCCACATATAGTTAGCGGTAGAATCAGAGTAGTTGGTACCGATATAGATATACTCCCCGTTGCACAGATAGCGGTCGGGGCCAAGGTCGGGCTTATAGGAGTTGACCACCTGGATCTGGATGCTGTCTTGCACCCAGGCATTGTCGCAACCGGTAGTACTGTGGGCGATGACATAATAGAGTCCCGCATCTGCCATAGAGATATTTTGCAGCACAAACGGTTCTTGCATCAAGGTGTCGCCAGCAGGTGTGATCAGCCGGATGGAGTCCACATTCTCCGTGATATAGTTAAACGGGATGCTGTCATGCAGACAATAAACATCGTTCATCATCAGGTTGATATGCCCGTTGCTGCTATAGTCGCTGAAGTAGCCTAATGAAGAGGACATGCCGGAATAGTAGTCAAGGATACCCAGATGGAAGGGGCCGAGGTTGTTTTTCAAGATCATCACCGTCTGGGTAGGGACAGAGTTGGAGAAGTCTTGGTAGCAATAGGACCAGTTGGGATTGTAGGGCAGCTGGGTAAAGGAGGAGGCGGGCAACGGGATGTTGTTGTTGCCACAGGTCATCGTGAAGCCGTTGACATAGCTAGTCGGCACGACGATGGAAAGGCGCATATGGGTTGAGTAGGAAGGTCGGGCATAGACCACCTCTTGGGAACCGGTACATCCCAGTGCGGGCAGTTGGGTGCCGCCGGCTTCGCCATCGGAACCGGTGAGCTGAAACACCTGGATCGGCTTGTCGGAGGTGATCATCGTGGCTATGGTCGGCGAGTTGCTGGGCATATAGGTGTAGCTCTGCCCCACATTCAACGTGGCAGCGGGAGTCGTGCTGCCATTGATATAGACATGGGTGGTGTCCTGGGTGGGAATAATGTTGAGATTCTCAAACTGACGGTTGTTGTACATGGCGATAAACAGGTCACCGGCGTAATCGATGGGAACCAGCTGTTCAGCCACCAAGTCCTGGCCGGAGTAACCCGACACTTGGTTGCTGGCCACGGAGTCATCGGTGGAGTTGACCGCGATGGGTTTGTCAGAGGTGATGCGCGTGTTGGTCAGATGCCCGTTGGCAGACTGGTCGGCCGACTTGATGCAGTACGACTGTCCGGCATTTAGGGTGATGATGATGGGGATGCCCGCCTGGGCGCCGCCTTCCAGAGGGCGCGAGGGCACAATTGTCACCACCGTGTTGTTCTCGGTGGCTACAATCTCAATGCTGTTCTTGGCATCACTGGGCGGACCATCCACCAAGTAGTTCTGCATCGGCACAATGAAGTCGGTACCCAAACCGTTCCGTCCCTTCAGCGTGTAGATCTCACTGTTGTTGGCACCCAACTGATAGTACGTTGTGATGTTGGCCGTGGAGACAATCTTAAAGCCGTAGTTGCAGACAGTATTGACCGGGTTGGTCTGCACGATGTTCTCCTGGCTCGTCATGTCCAGGGTATAAAGGCTGTAGGCGTTCAGGTTGACCGTGACCGGAGTAAAACCAGGATTGGCCGGCTGCGAGATGGTCACCGTGGCCGGATTGCTGAACGAGGTGAAGCAAAAGGTGATGGGATTGTGTGCGTGATTGGGCGAAATATAGGGGGCGGCGAACCAAAACAGATTGTCAATCTGGGCACCCAAGGAGGTCCAAAGACCCAGCCACAAGATCACGGCAAATACTTTTTTTATATGCTTTAACATGCTGTTTTTTTTTTCTTCGTTAAGGGGGCGGCAAAAATAACAAAAATATGGATTTGACAATATGCACGAAGAATTATGCAAAAAGTAATCCGAATCAAAAGCGAGGGCGGGGAAAGTATGGCCCGGCCGCCCTCACTCGGAAAGACAAGAGGCTTCTTTCACCTGCTTATTACCAGAATTATCCGACATATTGAGCAGATGTTTGAAAAAAACATATCTTTGCCGTTGCAAAATCAAGATGCGGTTTTTTTTAGAAACAAGCTTGTTATGAAACGGAATCTCATACTTTTAACTTGTATTTTTATGGCCTTCTTCAGTTGTCAGAACAAAAAAGCGGACACGAAAGATGCGGAACTCATCTCCAAGGAGAACCGCGAAGTCCCAGACTTCTCCAAGCATGTGATGGACGAGCAGATCCTCTGGTACCTCGGCCGCTTGTCGGACGTGCAGGTGTCGCCCGATGGCAAGACGATCCTCTATAGCGTGAAATATTACGACTACCACGCCAACAAGGGCAATGCCGAGTTATACACCATGCCGGTGGAGGGAGGCGAGCCCACGCGTATCACCACGACCAAACAGGATGAGGCCCAGCCCATTTGGCGCCCTGACGGCCAAAAGATCGCCTACCTTTTTCCAGATGACAAGGGCATGCAGATCTTTGAGTGCGACCCTGACGGATCCCACGTGAAACAGCTTACGCATGTGGATGGCGACATCAACTCTTTCAGCTACGCTCCCGACATGAAACATGTCTGTTACGCGATGAACGTGCGCCTGGACCCCACTATCGCACAACGCTATTCCGATTTGCCTGAGGCCAACGCCATGATCTACGACGACCTCATGTATCGTCATTGGAACTATTGGGCCGACGGCACCTACAGTCATCTCTTCATGGCCGACTATCCCAAGATGGACAAGCCCGTGGACCTGTTGGAAGGGAAACGCTTCCACGCTCCCAATCCGCCTTTCGGCGGCATGGAGGAGGTGGCCTGGCGCCCCGACGGCAAACAGCTGGTCTATTGTTGCAAGAAACTCACTGGCAAGGACTTTGCCGAGAGCACCAACACCGACCTGTATCTCTACGACCTGGCTTCGCAGAAGACCGTCAACCTGACGGAAGACAACAAGGGCTACGACATGGACCCTGTCTTCTCTCCCGACGGAAGCAAGCTAGTATGGTGGAACATGAAAACCGACGGTTTCGAGTCGGAGAAACACAGCCTGATGGTCTATGACTTCTCCACCCAGAAGGCCATAGACTATAGTACCGATTTTGACCAAGACGCCACCAACTTCGGGTGGAGTGCGGATGGAGGCAAGATCTTCTTCACCTCCTGCAAAGAGGCCACCTACCAGATCTATTGTCTGGACTTGGCCACCAAGACTTTTGTGCAGCTCACCGACGGGGATTACGACTACAACACCCTGCAGGTGTGTGGCGACCGGCTCATCGTGACGCGCACCACGCACGCGATGCCCTCGGAAATCTACAGCGTGAGCCTGAAAGACAAATCAGTGAAGCAGCTGAGCTTCATCAACAAGGAGGTGCTGGACCAGATTGTGCCGGCCAAATCCGAGAAGCGTTGGGTGAAGACCACCGACGGCAAAGACATGTTGGTGTGGGTGATCCTGCCTCCCAACTTTGACTCCACGAAGACCTACCCTGCCCTGCTCTACTGCCAAGGCGGCCCGCAGTCGTCCGTGAGCCAGTTCTTCTCCTACCGCTGGAACTTCCAGATGATGGCAGCCCACGACTACATCGTGGTAGCCCCCAACCGTCGCGGTCTGCCTGGCTTCGGCAGCGAATGGAATGACGAGATCAGCGGCGACTACGGTGGCCAGTGCATGCGCGACTATCTCTCCGCCATTGATGCCATCGCCAAGGAGCCTTATGTGGACGAGAATCGTTTAGGTTGCGTGGGCGCCAGCTTCGGCGGCTTCTCCGTCTATTGGCTCGCCGGCCACCACGAGAAACGCTTCAAGGCCTTCATCGCCCACTGCGGCATGTTCAACTTCGAGAGCTGGTACAACACCACCGAGGAGCTCTTCTTCGCCAACCACGACATCGAAGGGCCCTACTGGAAAAATCCGACCCCCAAGAGCTATGACTTCTCCCCGCACAAGTTCGTCGGCAACTGGGACACCCCCATTTTGGTCATCCATGGCGGCAACGACTTCCGCATCCCATACACCGAAGGCATGCAGGCCTTCGATGCAGCCCAGATCCAAGGTATCCCCAGCCGCTTCCTCTTCTTCCCCGACGAGTGCCACTTCGTCTCCAAACCCCAAAACGCCATCCTCTGGCAACGCGAGTTCTTCCGCTGGCTCGACCAATGGCTGAAGGAAGAACATTGACATTGAACTTTGACTGTTGAGGTATGAAGATTAGGGAGCAATGGCATAGATTCTCAGAACTCTTCCGCGAGAAAACCGGCTGGAAGATTCTGGACTCGTATCTGCTGAGGAAATTTCTCGGCTCGGTGATCTATTCCATTGCCCTGCTCATGACCATCGTCGTCATCTTCGACCTCTCGGAGAACATCCAGCGCTTCATGGACAAAGGGGTTCCGGTAGGCCAGATCATCACAGGCTATTATCTCAACTTCATCCCCTACTTCATCAACCTCTTCATCCCGCTGTTCACCTTCATCAGCGTCATCTGGTTCACCTCCAAGCTCTCGTCCCACAATGAAATCGTCTCCATCCTGGGCAACGGCATCTCCTTCAGGCGGTTCCTGCGACCCTATCTGGTGGGTTCCATCATCATCATGCTGGTATCGCTGCTATTGGCCAACCTGGTGGTGCCTTACACCAACGCGCGGCTCAACGAATTCAAATACGCCTATTTCGGAAGAGCAGCCATCTCCACCTCCTACATCCACGTCAAGAACGACAGCAAGAGCTACATCTTCGTGGAACGGTGGGACCGTCGCCAAGACCAGGGCTACTTTGTCACCTACGAGGCCTTTGACCAGCAGCGCATCGTGGAGAAGATCTCCGCCCAGACCATGCAATTCAACAAGACAAACGGTCACTGGATACTGCACAAGTATGTCCGCCGCCAGATCATTGACGGCGTGGAGCATGTCTCCACCGGCGACTATCTTGACACCACCTTCAACGTGCTCCCCGTGAACTTCAGCCAAGATGTGTTCATCAGTGAGACGATGCCGTTCACCCAACTGAGAAAGTTTATCCGGGAAGAGAAGCGCAGAGGTTCCAACATGGTGGCCAGCTATCAGATAGAAGCCCACAAGCGCGTTTCCAACCCTTTGGGTATCATCATCATGACCTTCCTTGGCGTCAGCGTCTCCTCCCGCAAGAACGCTCGCGGCGTGGGTGTGCACATCTTCATTGGCATGGGGTTGGCCTTCACCTTCATCTTCCTGCAGCAGATATCCACGGTCTTCTCCGTATCCGGCGGCTTACCTCCGGTGCTGGGCACCTGGTTCCCCAACCTTATCTTCCTGACAGTGACGATTGTGCTGCTGAAGATGGCGCAGAAGTAAGTTTTTGGTGGTCGTGACGCCATATCTGCCAACTGTTGAACAAATTTTGCCAGACTGAATAGCATGCCAGAAATACTGACGTGAGCGGTGTGAGAAACGTATTGGCCATCCAAATGCCCATAGCGGTATTCTTCTGACCGAGCATCTGCCCACCGGCCATGCTGTCGCCAAACCGATGACCAATCCACTTGCCCGTGCCGAACTGTATGGCACAAACCACCATAGAGGCCACCGCCAGCCAGACGATATTCCACTCGTTGCCCGCACCATGCAGGAAGATGAAGTCAATGGTCTGGCCAAGCGTAACAAACAACAAGAATGCCCATATATAAAAGGTGACCCCGTTGTATCTGGCCAGGAAATTGTGGGCGCTGGGCCAGCCGACCTGCAACAACAAGGCCACAAAGAAGGGAAGGCCAATAGTGGGTGCTATCTTTTTGAATATCAGCCAGAAAGAAGAGAGCATGGGTAGCTCTGGATGCACGCCCGCAATGGTGAAATAGAGCGGGGCTACCACAGCAATGGCCAAGTTGCCAATCACCGTGTAGGCAGTCACCGTCGGACGGTCGGCCCCGAGCATGCAGGCAATGACCACCACCGAGCAGGCCACCGGACAGAGGATGCCGATCAGGATGCCCTGCGCCAACAGCGGATTATGAATGGTGGAGATGACCAGATAATAGGCGGCGATGCTCACCACCACCTGAAAGGCGAGAATGCACCATTGCATCTTGGTGAAGTGCAGCTTGCGGAGATCCACAGCCACAAAGTTCAGGAGCAGTATGACGAAAACCAGATATGGAGCCAAGAAGGAGATCAGGGCGCACCACTTATGCAGCAACAGTCCAAAAAGAATGGCTGCGGGCAACACGTAACTCCTAAGTTTCTCCTGCATAAGAATCGAAAATTTTCGGGCGGCAAAAGTAGAAGATTTTTTCACACATACCACGAATTTTTGTATCTTTGCGCCTATTTTATTGAATCCCGACTATGGACACCCTCAATATCAAGCCCATCACCCTCATCAAGACCGTGCTTCGCGTATTGTTAGGCGCTTTTTTCATTGCCACGGCCATCATGAAGCTCTTATCCTTGGATCATTTTGAACTCTATATCTTCAGCTTCCAAATCTTCAACTTTGTCTTCAGTTCCATCATTGCCCGACTCGTCATCGCGGCAGAGATGATCCTTGGATTCTTCCTCATCTTCAAGATCTTATACAAGCCAACTTGGTGGGCCACCCTGCTGATGATGATCGGTTTCACCCTGCTCCTCGTCTATGTGGCGCTTTTTCGTAACGACAGCAGTTGCCACTGTATGGGCGACCTCGTGGAGTTGAATCCCACCTGGTCCATCGTTAAAAACCTTGTCACCATCGTCCTGCTTCTCTTCATCCGGAAGGATAGCACTGCACACTTCAAAGGGTGGCGTCTGGTGGGGCTCTTTGGAGTGTTGGCCGCCTTCACCGCCACCTTCGTATTGTTCCCGCTTGACGGAGTGTACAACTTCTTCAAGAAAGACCATAACTCCTACAACGAGAAGGCCTTCCACTCTTTCATGCAAGACTCTGTCATGCAGGCGCAGCAACTGGACACGGGCAACTACATCATCGGGGTCGTCGCTTCCGGCTGCAAATACTGCAAGATCAGCATGGAGAAGTTGCAAGCCTTCAGCGAGCGCAACGGACTGGACAACAGCCGCATCCTCATCACCATCTGGGGCAAAGACGAAGATGCCATCGACCAGTTCAAGGAGGAGACCGGGAGCGGCGACTTCCGCTATGTCACCATCAGTCCCATCCAGGCTGTGGAGCTCGTCAACGGCCGTTTCCCCACCTATCTCTTCGTTCATCATCAGGAGGTGCTCAAGGCTGCCGACCTGCGGGAGCTGACCGAACGAGAGGTGGTCTCCTTCATCCCCTAATCCCGACACCCTTGATCTTATGCCTGCCGCCATCCGTCCCAAGAACACTGACAGAAGTCTTTATCAGAAAAAGATAGAGCAGTTGTACCATTACTATATGGCCCATGGCTTTGACCATTCGGTGGAAATGATCGCGGAAGGGATGGGCATCTCCACGAAGACCTTCTTCAATCGTTACCATTCCAAGGAGTACTCCCTCAAACTCACTTTCGATCTCTGGATGAAGATCTTGGCAAAACGTATCCGGGAGAGGCTTGCCGATTGCAACAACGCGGTGGAGAAACTTGTCTTGTTCATGACCGAGGTGGAGGCCATTGCGGCGGAGAAAACCCCGTATTATCAGTTTGCTGTAGAACATCATCTGATGACGGATGTGAAGGCCCCTTTCTCCAAGATCGTCATAGAGATCTTACAGGAAGGAAAACAGCATTATCAAGTGTGGGAATCGTTGGACAGCGCCAGCTTCTCAGACTTTTTTCTATTCAACGTCTTTAACTACGTCATTGACAGAAAGTTTGACGGAAACCTGATCCGTTATCTGCTGGTGCCGGCCATGAATGACCGAGGGGAGGAATTGATGGACTTTGTGATTAGCAGTTTGGAAACCCACAATTTGTTTTGATACTTTCGCAAAAAATGATACTTTTGCGACTTGTTATTCATAAAACGGCATAATTTTCGACACACCTACAAAACGACCATTTATGTATAGAATCACCCAGAAGAAGGAGTTAGGCCAAGACACGCACCTGATTGTGGTGGAGGCTCCCCACATTGCCCGTGCCGCGCTGCCGGGTCAGTTTGTCATCGTTAAATCCGACGCCACTGCGGAGCGTATCCCCCTCACCATCAGCGATTCCAACCTGATGACCGGGACCATATCGTTGGTCATCAAGACGATCGGATATTCCACGCGCAAAATGGTGAACAACTTTCGCGTTGGGGACTCTTTCTGGGATGTGGCGGGTCCACTGGGACAGCCGTCCGCCTTTGTCAATCGTCCGATGGAGGTGTTGCAAAAGCAGCGTTACTGCTTCATCGCCGGTGGCGTGGGCATCGCGCCCATCCTGCCGTTGGTGCGCTGGATGTATGCCCACGGACTGGACAGCGACGTCATCATCGGGGCACGTACTGCCTCGTTGCTCTTCTACCTGGAGAAGTTGCGCCCCGTGGCCAAGAACCTCTACATCGCCACCGACGACGGCTCCTTGGGATTCAAGGGCAATGTGACCGACATGCTGCAGCATCTCGTCGTGAACGAGGGCAAGCATTATGACGAGGTCACGGCCATCGGCCCGATGATCATGATGAAGTTCACGGCCAAGAAGTGTGCCGAGTTGGGCATCCCTTGTGTGGTCAGCCTCAACTCCCTGATGGTTGATGGCACGGGCATGTGCGGGGCATGCCGTGTGACGGTGGGTGGCGAGACCAAGTTCACCTGTGTGGACGGTCCCGAGTTTGACGCTTCCCTGATAGACTTTGACGAGTGCATGCGCCGGCAGGTGATGTACGACCATATAGAGACGCGCAAGGAGCTGGAGCAGCAGGAAATCGCCGAAGGCCACGTGTGCCATGTCGGTGGCATCACCCACGAGGCCCCGATGCCCAAGCGGCGTGTGCCGGTGCGCGAGCAGCCCGCAGAGGTGCGCAAACGCAACTTTGAGGAGGTGTGTTATGGCTACAATGCTGAGGAGGCCATCGAAGAAGCCCGCCGCTGTCTCAACTGCAAGAAGCCGATGTGCGTGACGGGGTGTCCCGTCTCCATCCACATTCCCGAGTTCATCCGCAAGGTGGCGGAAGGCGACTTTGAGGAGGCAGCCCGCATTATCAGCCAAGACACTGCCTTGCCTGCCGTCTGCGGCCGCGTGTGCCCGCAGGAGACCCAGTGCGAAGGCCAGTGTATCCTAGGCCGCAAGGGCGAGCCCATCGCCATCGGCAAGCTGGAACGCTTCGTGGGCGACTATATGCGCGAACAACGCCTCTCCTTCCATAATGTCATTGTGGAGAATGGCTACCATGTGGCCGTCATCGGCAGCGGTCCCGCTGGCTTGACCTGTGCCAAAGAGCTGCGTACCAGAGGTTATGGGGTCACCGTCTTTGAGGTGCTCCATGAGTTCGGCGGCGTGCTCGTCTATGGCATCCCCTCCTTCCGTCTGCCCAAGGACACTGTCGTGAAGCACGAAATCGACAACCTCCGCAACATGGGGGTTCAGTTTGAGAGTGACATCGTCGTCGGCCGCACGGTCACGGTGGATGACATCCTCAACAAGTGGGGCTTCGACGCCATCTTCCTAGGCACGGGCGCCGGATTCCCGAACTTCCTCAACATCGAGGGCGAAAACCTATGCGGGGTCGTCTCCGCCAACGAGTTCCTGACGCGCAACAACCTGCTCTTCTCCTACAAAAAAGAGCATGAGACCCCCAACTATGTGGGCAAGAAGGTCGCCGTGGTCGGCGGTGGCAACGTGGCCATGGACGCCGCCCGCACCGCCATCCGTCTGGGTGCCGAGGTGCACATCGTCTATCGCCGTTCCGAGGCCGAGCTGCCCGCCCGCGCCGAGGAGGTGCACCACGCCAAGGAGGAGGGCGTGATCATGAACCTGCTCTGCAACCCCAAGGAGATCCTCAGCGACGACAAGGGCTGGGTGAACGGCATCGTCTGCACCCGCATGGAGCTGGGCGAACCCGACGCCTCCGGACGACGGAGACCCGTGCCCATTCCCGACTCCGACTTCACCATTGATGTCGACATGGTCATCATCGCCGTAGGCACCTCCCCGAACCCGCTCATCGTCTCCACCACCGACGGACTGGAGACCAACAAGCACGGCTGTGTCAACGCTGACGAAGGAGGCCAGACCTCCCGCCGGGGCATCTTCGCCGGCGGCGACATCGTCACGGGCGCAGCCACCGTCATCCTCGCCATGGGCGCTGGCAAAAAAGCCGCCCAGAGCATCGATGAATACCTGAAAAAGTGAGGAGGTCATAAGAGCTTAGAAGCCAAGGTTGATCCCGTGGTTTATAGTCCTTCCCATGGGGCGCGTTAACACCAAACAAATCCGTTGGTTCACCTCACCACCGTCACGCTTCCCGTCACGTCTCTCGTCTCCTGTCCCTTGCTCTTGTAGCGGATGAAGACCACGTAGGTGCCTATGGGCACGCCCGCGGCGTCCCAGCCCTTGTCCAGGCGCCGCGTCATGTACTGCACTATGCCACCGCGGTCGTAGATGGTCATCTCGAAGCTCTCCACCTCGTCGGGGTAGGAGAACACCGGCAGGAAGAGGTCGTTGAGGCCGTCCCCGTCGGGCGTGAAGCTGTTGGGCATCCAGAGCTCCTGGTCGCACGGCTCGTACTCCACCACTATGTCGTCGCCATGCGCGAAGCACTGGTTGCTGGCGGTCACGCTGTAGGTGCCCGGGAATCTGACCAGATAGGTGGGCTGCGTGCTGCCGTCCTGCCACTCGTAGTCGCAGAAGGGATTCTCCGCCGAGAGGAGTAGCGTCTTGCCCTCGCAGATCGTGGTGTCGGGACCGAGGTCCACGGTGAAGTCGGAAAGGTAG
>JAFYEU010000002.1 GCA_017544105.1 Bacteroidales bacterium | reverse complement strand
CAGTCGTTCCAACCCTTCTTTGAGGACACCGTGTTGGAGGAAGGCGTGGATATCAATATGGTATATCGCTACCTGAACGACATTCAGCAATACCACCTGTGGAACAGCGATGACGAGGAGAAAGTCTATAAGATTTATTCTGCCTCCAAGCAGAGCAGCACCGATATGGGCAAATTGGCGAGCGCATTCAAGAACACAATGGCTGCATACGAGACCTTGCCCGTCGAGGACAAGTTCAAGGTGCGCTTCCTGGTCCGCAACTTCAACCGTTTCTACGCATATATGGCACAGATTGTTCGGACATTTGACAAAGAACTATACAAGACATACGTTTATACCGAGTTGTTGTACAAACTTTTGCCTAAAAATCCGCACGAGAAGGTTGACTTGACCAACAAGATTGCTCTCATCAACAACAAATTGACCGAGACCTTCAGCGGCAGCATACAATTGGAACACGGCAAGAACAAGGTCAAGGCGGAGAAAGGAGGGGAAGGGGCATTTAAGGAGACCAACCGTGACCTGCTTGCGAACATTATCGACAAAATCAACATTATGTATGCGGGCAAGTTCACCGAGGCTGACCGTGTGATTGTGGAGACCATATACGACAAGATGAGCAAGGGCAGTGCAGCCTTGAAAAAACAGGCAAAGAACACAGATGCCGCAATGTTCGCCACGGCTATCTTCCCCAAGGCATTTGCCGAGATTGCACAGAAATGCTATGTGGAGCAGATGGACGCATTCGCCAAACTGTTCGAAGACCCGCAGTTCTACGAGCGAGTGATGAAGGAGATGGCAGAGGCGATGTACCTGCGGTTCAGGAATGGGAAATAAAGGACAATATGGAAATTCCTAACGCAGACATTTTATGATTGTAAGAACTTGATAAACAAGTTTTCTTGTATATAATGTGTAGAAAAGTGATTTTTTTGTGTCTGATTTTTGTATTCATTCGCGTTTTTTTATTATATTAATCCAAACGAATAATTTGGAATTATGGCAAAACTAAAAATTGAACCCATTTCGAGTGAGAGATTGCGGAATTTTCGCCCGCGCCCACAAACCAAAGAAGAATTACAACTGTTAATAAAGAAAAGAATGGAAGAAAATGGCACAAATTGTTATTTGAGTGATATCGATGTGTCAGCGATAACAGATATGTCGCATTTGTTCGAGAATTCCGATTTTAACGGGGATATTTCACGATGGGATGTGTCGAATGTGGAAGATATGAACGGGATGTTCTGTGGTTCAGAGTTCAACGGTGATATTTC
This sequence comes from Bacteroidales bacterium, assembly GCA_017544105.1. Lineage (GTDB taxonomy): Bacteria > Bacteroidota > Bacteroidia > Bacteroidales > WCHB1-69 > F23-D06. The sequence continues at coordinate 33,376 of JAFYEU010000002.1, read as the reverse complement.
AAATTGGGATGTTTCAAAAGTGCAGATTATGACTGCTATGTTTGCGGATTCACAATTCTGCGAAGATATTTCCGAGTGGAATGTTTCCAATGTCGTTTATATGAATGAAATGTTTGCGTTCTCGGAATTTAACGGAGATTTGTCAAAATGGGATGTGTCGAATGTTGTTGATATGCGTTTAATGTTTAATGCTTCCGCATTTAACGGGGACATTTCCAAATGGAATGTTTCAAATTTAACATATGTTCAAAGTATGTTTATGGATTCCGATTTCGACAGGGATATTTCTGATTGGAATATCGCTAATGTGGTGGATTTTGATGAAATGTTTGTTGATAGTTTGCTTGAGAGCCAACCTGACAAACAACCCAAACAATAATGTCAATTATTGAGAACACAGGTTACAAGGTGTTCTATAAGAATTCATATTGCCGCAAAAATAAACAATCAGCCGCAGTGTGTGGGCTTTATCCTTGAATTATACAGGCAAGGTCAAATTCATTCGTTGATAAATACGCTATATATAGAACATACATAACGCTATATGAATGAATTAAACTTTGAGAAAATCCGTACTGAATTCGACCTTGAAGACTTTCTCTTGCAACCTGTTGGAAAATTCACTAAAGACGACCTCAAACTAATATACAGGTCTAAAAAAAACATCAAAAGTATTCCCATCCTCGCAAAAATGATGGGCTTTAAGAACACAATGTCTATTGAACTGATTACCGTGAAGAACGACAGTGAATGGAAAAGAAAAGCGCACGACATAACAGACGGAGAGGCTGTTGAGATATTTTTCAGACTATATCTTCTTGACAGCCTCATACAGTGGTGCAAAGAAACAGAATAAGACAAACAATAGCAATCGCATATAAATACAGAGGAAAACATATCACGCTATGGGAACGACTAAAATATTAAAAATCAGAGAATTTGAAGCAATCAATAAGAACAATGCCCGCAACATACACGAAAAAGAGGTGACAGGAGGAAACATTGCAATCCAACCCGCCGAGCATCTGTTCGAATGCAATGTCACGCACTCAAAGATAGAAAATGCTGTTATAGTCCTTCCGTACAGCATTGATGGCAAGGTTACAGTCGAATCATTGTCGCTTTTTCTCACGAAATATGTGAGACGCAAGAAAGCGCAGGGTGATAGCGGATTCACCATTGGTCGCTACTTTCTCGGCGACTATGAGAGCGGAGAATCAGTTTGGTGCGGAAATAGCCTCTGTGTAAGTCTTATAGGCGCAATCAGCGACCGAGCGGGTACGATTGATACAGCAGAGGAGATTATGCGTGCATTTACTCTACCAAAGATTCTGATTCTTAATGAAGTTGGTGCAACCGAAATGACGCGGAGAACCAACGAGGCGAATCCATTTTCGCAAAATCGAATAAAACGGATTGGGGAATAACCGCTATACAGTATCTTTGTCAGGGAGGGAGGTGCGAACCTCCCTTTTTTTGTTCGGCGGTCAGACGGCTTAATCGAGAAACCTGCTCGACGGCAGGTCTCTCGAAATAATGATAAGGATGGCTGTCATTTCCTCATCAACCCTTTCTTTCCGTACAGGTGTTCAAGAGACAATGCGAAATAGAGTTGCATCTTTCCCATATTCTTTATTTTTAAGGGTTAATTTCGTCCTTATAAATTAAATCATATATTTCATCTCTTTTCCCGCTCCACATAGTAAATCCCGACGGTAGCAGGGAATTGAAGGCATCCCAAAAATCTTTTTTGATAATGTCAGCCGCACGGCCACTGAAATTATTCCATCTATTATTGTACAAGCACTCCACTTCACACCCGCTAAATTTGCAGACAAACACACACTCATTCGTATCGCTTACCAAGAAAAAAACTTTTTCGTGTTTTTTTGTTCGCAATTCTTTGATGTCAATTGTTTTAGGAAAACTATCCCCGTTGTTTTTAGCGCGAATTTCAAAAGAGTGCTTATCACAAATCTCTTTGCGTTGGGTGATGGCTTTCATAAAGGATTCAGCCGCGTTAGCGAGTTTAAGGCCGCTTACAATGTACGGCAATCTGTCTTTTTTGACGGGTTGAATGTTCAGTTTCATACCTTAATATTTTTTAAATTTCTACAAATCTCATTCCTTATATGCAAATATAATAAAAAAATCGCAAACCCACAAAAAAAAATCGCCCACTACAAACACCGCTCAAACACACTGTTCCTCAAGTTGTTACGGTCAAACATAATTTCATCTTTAAGAACAGGTCAACAGGCGCAGTTCGGTCGGGGGTGGTCGGGAATGGCTGCACAGGGGAGGTCGGGGCAGCGGGTTAATTACCGTCGAGGTGCAGGACGGTCGTTGCGGGGAGGCAGAATTGGACAAATTTGGCATTTGAAATTTGAAATGTACTATAGAAATCTCCGTGCCACGAATGTCCAACTTTGTTTTGGACGGTTCACCCAACCCAAAGCGTATTGCCTCCCCGCACATATTTGATAGGGTAAAATTACGCTGTCATATATGAGCAAAATATATCAAAAGTCCTTCCGTATCAATTTAATCTTATGGAGGTGGGTGCTTTTCCATTTTTTTATGCACCTTTTATTTTTTTATGTTATTTTGAATGTTAACTATCTTTAGCACTGGTAGTTATGAATATTTTTTGTATCTTTGCCGTGTAAAAAATATCAAGGATATGAAAGCAGTCATCTATGCACGGGTAAGCACAAACACCCAAGACTATCAGAGACAGTTGGACGAACTCCGCGACTATGCCGACCGAATGGGGTACGAGGTGGTCAAGGAATTCTCCGAGAAAATCAGTGGCGCAAAGAAGGTTGACGAGCGGGTCGCGTTGTCGGGCTTGCTATACTATGTCAGCCACCACTGCATTGACAAAGTGCTGATATACGAGTGTAGCCGTCTATCAAGGAGGGTCGTTGACTTTCTGTCGGTCGTGGAATCCTTGACCGAGCAGGGTATCAGCGTGTACATACATCAGAACGGATTGGAGACCTTGCAGCCCGATGGGAATCCGAATCCGATAGCCAACCTTGTCCTCGGCATCCTCGCCCAATTCAACAGTATGGAGCGTGGTCTAATCAGAAGCAGAATGGAGAGCGGCTATAACCATTACAGGGCGAATGGGGGCAAAGTCGGGCGCAAGATTGGCTACCGCAAGTCTGACCAGCAGATGAAGGAGGAGTACGCCGAGGAGTTGCGGTTGCTGCGTAAGGGCTACAGCCTCGCCAATGTCTCCAAACTGACGGGAACAGCCATCAATACCCTCCGTAAGGTGAGGGATATCGCATAGTGAACTTTTACCGCCGAGACGATGCGGTCTCTACTGGGCGAATTGCTGGGGTGAAACCATTCAACCCACCATTCAAGAAGGGAAATATGAAATTGTAAGATGTTGATTATCAAAATAGAATACAAGGTGCGCAATTTTCGTTTTCCGCTCAAAATCTTATAAAACAATAAAAAATCAGCAATTTACACAAGTAGGTTGCTGATTTTTGCGTTAAAACTGAGACAGAATTGAGACAAACCGATTTTTTGGTATTCGCAGCCGAAACCCCCAAAAAAAATGTCAAAATCTTCGGGCAGTCCAGCTGTATCCAAAGCTATTTCATTGATCACATGCGATTTACAACATTAAATATTTAAGTATTATTTTTTATTTTTGTCACATTAAAAAATCTGGTTTACATACGGGGCAAAGAGTTCTACCTGTATAACTAACAACAATTCTCCAGAACTCTCCACTCAATAAAAAAAATCATTATGGGATTATTAAACCACCTTTTAGGAAATGCGACAGAAGTCAACTTGAACGATATCAGACAAGAGTTTGAACCCATTCTAATTCCTGGCGAGGAATTGGAAACGGCATTTCGCATTTTCCGCGACAAATGGATTTTCACGACCAAACGTCTGATTATGCTTGATGTTCAGGGTGTTACCGGAGGCAAAAGAGAGTATCATTCCATTCCTTACAAATCCATCAATCATTTTTCAGTGGAGACAGCTGGAACATTCGACGATGACTGTGAGATGAAAATATGGATAAAGGGGATGCACGAACCCATCAAGAAAGAGTTCAAGCGGGATATCAATGTGAAAGAGCTGTCGAGAGTTTTAGCCGACCACGTGATGAACGAATAGTTTTTCATTTCACCAAGACAATAGACAACAATCTCAGTTTCAGCGCGCCTGTATATACTGGAAGGCCGCGTCCAGTTGAGGTTTGAAGGCACCATCGTAGTCTTTGCGCAGTACGATCTCGTCGGGGGTATGGCCAATGCCTTCCCATACCTTGCCACCGATCTGTGCCTCAAAAGAGGAAGTATATACATAATGACCGCAGTTCAAAGCACCGTCGCCGAAAGGACCTCCATAGTTGAGGTCGATGCTGGTGGTGGGCTGCAACGGACCCGTGCCGCCGTGGGTGCGCTCCCCTATCGTATGGCTCGTGGGCAACACTGCCTTGATGGTCATCGGCTCTATCTCGCCCATACTCACTGAGTTGATATCACAAAGAATCACATAGGGGATGTTCTCAGCCGTAATATCGCGATGATACTTTTTGTTGGGTTCAATATAGTAGGGAGTCCAAACAGAATGCTCCAGCCGGCCAGGCCCTTCCTTATAGCGCGTCTTCATAATCTCTGTCCGTCCGTTCAGGTAGTTGCCGATAAGATAGTCCAAGTCGTCCTGATAGCCGCCCCGATTGCAACGGTTGTCGAGGATGATGCCCGCCAGCTGGCTGCGGGGCGTCTCCACAATAGCCTTGAAATAGTGGTCCAGCAACTGCGCGCCCTCCCCATTCTGAATCATCACCGGCATGATGCCGGCCGAAGACTGCCAAAGATAGGGAACCTTCCGGCCGTCAGGAAGCACAAAGAGAATGTAATGGTACTGGACCGTCAACCCCAATTCAGGAACGTACGACACACACGATTCGTGCGTCTCGACCGTATAGTGGTATTCGATATTCTGCAAAAATGACTGAAGGCCCGCATTCTCATCCCCTGCCGACTCAAAATAGTAGTCTCGGGTAGGGATCTCCAGCTTGTAGGGTGTGATGCTCACCACATTGCTCACATCATCGGGGGCCGGATAGAGATTCTGCACCCGGAAGGTCAGATGATGGTCGCAAAGTCCCCCGACGATTTTCATGTAAAGGTCTTCCAGCTCCTCCGTTTTCACGTATCCCATCCATTGGCACATCTGGTCAAGCTTCTGAAATTCCGGCAAATAGCGCTCATACATGGCATCCCAATCGGTGGTATCCACATCCCAGAACACATATCCCGTGCTCATCACCTTCCAGAGATAATCAAACTGTTCTGTGTAGGTACTATACGCCAGATGTCCGTCTTCCCCAATATAGGGAAAATAATCGGCCTCTTTACGACAAGCGGCTGACAAAACGACTAATATAGTGGAGAATATGATGATTTTTTTCATGACTGTCGAGATTTTACATTAAAAGGTATAGGCACATCCGAGCGTAAGAGACAACGTATTCAGATAACGAGGGTCGCGCAAGTGAGCGGGACTGCGATGATGGCTGGTAAGATCATAATAGTAAAGAGCATCCACGTTCAGAGACCAATGATCATCGAAGGTGTATGAGACTCCGCATCCGCCCATCACTCCGGCGCAAAACCGGGCGTCTTCCGAGGTGAAGTCTCTTTTCTCGTCAAATTCATCAAAATAGACGTAATAATCGGTCATCCAATAGGTCACCCCTCTGACCCGCTCTTGCAGCCAGTAGCCAACACTTCCGCCGAGATAGGCATGTCCCCGCAGGTGAGCACCTCCGAAGGAGAAATCGGCCATCAACGGAAGCGTCAGATAGAGGTTGTGATGTTCCGTAAAAACGGAATCCAAATAATTCAGGTGGCGGTCCATCCGATGGGAACGGCGCATCACACTGAGGTCGGCGCAGAGTGCGAACCAATCGGTGAAGGCATAGCGAGCCTGCAATCCGGCATCAAAACCGCCCTTTCCAGAATACGATTCGTCAACACGGCCTCCATTGGAGCGTTGGATGGTGGTGTAGTCCCATCCGCCCTTGACGCCTAAAGACCACTGTGCGCTGGCAGGAGCCATCGACAGAAGCCACAGACCGAACAGGCATAACATTATTTTTGTCGTGTATTTTTTCATACTAAGGCGCTATAGGTTAACAAAGTGGCAAAGATAACAATTTTCATCACTCGTCCATTTCAAATAAAAAATGCGATTTTTTTGACGTCCATCGGGTAAAGACTCAAAAAAAATGTGTACTTTTGCCCCAATTAAAAACATGGACGAAGCATGTTGGAACATCAATTATAATCATCATCATAAATCTTTCACAATGAGCAAAATTATCACAGTTGATGAAGCAGTTTCGCACATTCATGATGGCATGACAATCATGTTTGGCGGTTTTTTAGGAAATGGTTCAGCCGTCAAGATTATTGAAGGTATCGCTAAAAAGGGAGTTAAAGACCTTATCCTGATTGGCAACGACACGGCATATCCGAACCAGGCTATTGGCATGTTGATTGCCAACAAGCAGGTCAAGAAACTCATCGCTTCCCACATTGGCACCAATGCCGACACGATACAACAGTTCAACGACAAGGAGTTGGAGATCGAGTTTGTTCCGCAAGGCACCTTGGCAGAGCGCATCCGCTGTGGCGGTGCAGGCCTGGGCGGCGTGCTCACCCAGACTGGCTTGGGCACCATCGTGGCTGACGGCAAGCGTATCATCGAAATTGACGGCAAAGAGTACCTCCTGGAGATGCCGCTGCATGCTGACGTGGCCCTCATCGGTGCCAGCATCTGCGACGAGATGGGCAACTGCATCTACAAAGGAACCTCCCAGAATTTCAACCCGACGATGGCTACCGCCGCCGACCTGGTCATTGTGGAGACCAAGGAGCTTGTCCCGACGGGATCCATCCCCATGGAGCAGATCCACACGCCGGGTGTTTACGTGGACTATATCGTAAAATAATGTACCCTAACGACGGTCAGGCCACCCCGCGCAGCCTGACCCTCTTTTTTGCGCTTTCCCTTGGCCTGCTGTGCTTCCTGTGCCTCCTTCCGGCACCGACCCAAGCACAACGCGGAAAGCCTTTGATGTTGGAGTTCCCCACAAACCTCTATGGCGACAACATCCAGCATCTTGCCTGCGACACCGACGGGCTCTGCGTCTTCTACTCCAAAGATCAAGAAGACAGCAGCTTTTTCCACCTGCTTTACTATGACCGCAACTTCCAATTGCAGCATCATCTCCAGTATGCCCTTTCCTCCGAACTCAACTTGGAAGCTGCCGCCTACGGTGACAAGACCATTTATTTCCTTTTTCAAAACAAAATCAAGAAAAAGAGGAGCGACCAGGGCCTCCTCGTCCGATTTGACTGCGCCAAGCGCCAGACTGACAGCGTATCTGTCAACGGACTCCCTTCCGACGGCGTCCATCGCATGAAGGCATCCCAGTCCCTGATACTTTTCAGCTCCACCTCCAATGGCAAACGTAGCAACCTCTACTACCTTAATGCCGGATCCACGCTGGCCAAAGGGTTGAGCATACCCGATGCTATCAGTTATGAGATTGAGGATTTTGGCCTGGACACCACCCGACATCATGTGCTGGCCGCGTTGAAGTCGACCCCGGACAACAGCACCCTGATATGGCTTTGCGAGACAGGCTACGACCGCAACATCCAGCACATCACCGAGTTACCCGACACCCTGCAGTACCGGTGTGAGAGCATACGCCTGGCCCTGACAGACGGTGGGCGTTGGTTTTTGGCCGGCACCTACGAAAACCTCACCAACCATGTCGTGGAAGGTGTTTACACCCTACCCTATCACAATGGCACCTTCGACTCCTTGCGTCAGCACCAGTACTCGGCCGCCAGCATCATCACCAACAACAACTCCCCTTTCCTGCACACGGGCGGAAAGATCATCCCCCACGGTGACCGGCTGGCGTTCATCACGGAGACCGTCTCCCCGGAATACCGCGACCGACCCGTATATTATTATGGTGTCATGACCTATGAGTACTCCTTCACCGGATACCGCTATGCCAGCTCCGACGTTTTTGTGTTTGACACAACCGGCCAAGAGGAGTGGTACTACAACTTCCATTATGAAGACATCCTTTCCCAGCAGGTGGGCTCTTACCTCAACCTCTCCTTCATCGGGGATCACTATCTGTTGTACTACACCCGCGGCAATGAGCTGGTGACGATGCTCACCAATGCCCAAGACGAGATCATCGACTCCAAACGCTCCAGCAGTCTTTTCCCCAACAGCAGCACCTCCTACAGCTATGACGGCACCATCCTCAGACCATGGTACGGGGATTATTTCCTGTTATCTGGACAGAAATACAATGCCAAGAGCAGTCGCAGCAACGCGACCTATTTCATCCATAAATTGTGGTATCATTAAGGGAAGACCTACAGGACCGTCTCGATGGTCTTCCACAACTTGTCGGCCGTCTGTTCCCAGCTGAAGAGCTCACGGCGGGTCCTTCCCTTCTCGATCAGGCTTTGGCGATACCCGTCTTCATTCCAGAGGCGGGCCATGGCGGCCGTGATTGCATCCACGGAGGCAGGATCCACGATGGCTGCGGCGTCTCCGGCGACCTCGGGCATGGAGGTCACATTGGAGGTGATGACAGCCGTCTCAGCGCGGAAGGCCTCCACGATGGGGATCCCGAAGCCTTCGAACAGGGAGGCATACACCAAGGCACGAGCAGAGGCATAGAGCCTGGCCAGCGTATCACGCTGCTGCCGTCCCATCATGATGACCTCATCCCGGTACTGCATCGCCAGATAGGTGTCTTCGATCTCTCCCTGCCACCACTTCTTGTCGCCGACAATCACCAGTTTGGCATCCGTGTCCTGGCTTTTCTTAAACGCATCAAAGGCCCTGAAGATGTTGGCCAGATTCTTCCGCTTGTGGATCAACCCCACAAAGAGGAAATAGTCGCAGCCTTGTGTATATTGGGCTTTGACTTGTGCCTGTTCCGACAGCGAGAGTGGACGGAAGACCTCGTTGGCCCCATTGTACACCACATCGATTTTAGAGAGGGGAATCCCATATTGCTGATGGATATCCTGACGGGTGAACTCAGAGACGGTGGCGATACGGTCGGCACGTTGCGCAAACTGCGGAAAAAAACGGTCATAATATCTCTTCACCGTCTTCTTTTCAATAAAATCGGGCTGATGGACGAAGTTCAGATCGTGAATCACATCCACCATGTGGACAGACTGGGCGCGGGTGGGCACCCAACCGTCGGTAGAGAGGAAGAGGTCAGGACGGATACGACGCAACTGATAAGGCACCCCGACCTCGAAGAAGAGGTACCACAAATAGGGATGACGCGCCTGCGGATACGCCACAATGGGAGTCACATTGGGGGCATACACAAAAGAGTCGTCATACTTCCGGTCAAACAGAAAATAGAACTGGTGTTCAGGATGCTGACGGACGATGCGGGAAAGGCATTCGTGTGAAAACCAGCCGATACCTTCCAGACGATCTTTCAGCAGAAGTCTCGTATTGACAGCGATCTTCATATCCCTGGACTATTGCTTCGGTTGGCTGGGGCGCACATCCTTCACATTCAGTTGCAGGGAGGTGATATTGTTCCACACATTCTCCTCCACATGATAGAGAATATCAAACTGTCGGTTGTTTTGCAAGAGCGGAAGTTTGTCTTTGCTGTTGAAGGCGATCATGTCGATCGGCTGCACCACCTTGTCGGGATAGAGGACGCGGGCCTTCAAGTGCTTGTCGCCCACGATTCTGGCGCTTCCCTCGTCCACCAGGTTGTTCGATTGGAACACCGGCTCCATGTTGCCGGGCCCGAACGGGGCAAAGCGTTTGAGGTTGTTCATGAAATGAGGCGTGATATCGCTCAAGTCTATCGGGATATCCACGATAATCTCCGGCAGGGCGGAAGTCTCCTGGATATTGTCAATCACATACTGCTCAAAACGCTCGGTGAACTCTTCCAGGTTTTCCTCTTTCATGGAGAGGCCGGCAGCGAACTTATGGCCGCCGAAGTGCTCCAGCAAGTCAGAGCAGGAATCGATACCGTCGTAGATGTTGAACTCCTTCACGGAACGGGCAGATCCGGTGATCAGGCCATCGGAAGACTTGGTCAGCACGATAGTCGGTTTGTAAAAGACCTCTACCAGACGAGAGGCGACAATACCGATAATGCCTTTGAACCAGGTGGGGTTATAGATGACAATACTCTTGCGGTTGGCATATTCGTGAGAAGTACGGATCGCGTGGATAGCCTCTTCCGTGGCGTTGCGATCCTGCTCCTTACGTTTCTCATTCTGGGCATTGATACTCTTCGCGATGTTGGCGGACTTGTTCTCATCCTCATCGATGAAGAGGCGCACCGACTCGCGACCGCTCTTCATACGGCCAGCGGCGTTGATACGGGGACCGACATAAAAGACCAGGTCGGAGATGGAGATGACGCGCGAGAAGATGGTCTCCTCCTTGAAGGGATAATGCAGCTTGATGCCGGCCTGATCCAAGATGGACTTGATACCGACACGCGGGAATTTATTGATGATCTCCAGACCGAAATAGGCGAGAATTCGATTCTCACCGGTGATCGCCACAATGTCTGAGGCGATACTGATGGCCACCAAGTCGATTCTGGAAAGCCACAGCTGGTCGGGCAGATTATATTTCTGGCAATAAGCCTGGATGAGCTTGAAGCCGACGCCACAACCGGAGAGTTCCTTGTAAGGATAGGGACAGTCTTTCCGTTTGGGGTCCAGGATGGCCACCGCCTTCGGCAGCTCATCGCCCTCCAGGTGGTGGTCGCAGATAATGACATCAATGCCATATTCATTGGCTTTCTGCACCTTCTCATTCGCCTTGATGCCACAATCCAGGGAGATCAGCAAGTTGATATTGTTGTTATGACAGTATTCGATGCCTTGGTCGGAGATGCCGTAGCCTTCCGCATAGCGGTCAGGGATATAGTATTCCACCAGATTCTTGCTGTCAGCACCGATGATTTCGCAGATAAAGGAGTAGAGCAAGGCGACGGCCGAGGTGCCATCCACATCATAGTCGCCATACACCAGGATTCTTTCGTTGTTCATAATGGCCTGGGACAGTCGGTTGACTGCCTTGTCCATGTCTTTCATCAAAAACGGATTATGGATTTTGGAGATGTCGGGATTGAAGAAATCGTGGGCTTTCTCGGGAGTGTCAACACCCCGTTGAATCAAAATAGCAGCGAGCGGTTTTTCAATCGCAATCTGCTCAGCCTCCGAGATTTGCTCGGCTAGGGCTGCCACTTTAGCCTCATCTGGAAGCTCTTTAAATATCCACTTTTTCTCCATAATCCTATTTTTAAAAAAAGCGAGCAAACATACACAAAAAAAATCACAAATTCAACTTTTCGAAAAATTAAATTTACAGCTTCATTTTTTTGTCGATGTCGTCGATGCTGGCTCGCATCTTTTTATCTGTATCATACAGATTGGCAATGGTTTTGCAGGCATGGAGAACGGTGGCATGATCCTTGTTGCCACAATAGGCGCCGATGGTGGAGAGGGGCAGCTTGGTATATTTCTTGGCGAAATACATGCACAATTGACGCGCGAGGACGATCTCACTCTTTCGCGTTTTGGCGTTGATGGTCTCCACGGAGATATTGTAATAGTCGCCGATGATCTTCTGGATATACTCGATGGAGATCTCCTTGGCGCTGGACTTGACATACTTGTCCACCATCTCCTTGGCGAGGTCCATGGTGATTTCCCGGTGGTTAAGGGAGGCCTGCGCAAGGATGGCGATGATGGCGCCTTCCAGCTCGCGAGTGTTGGACGTGATGCGATAAGCCAAGTAATCCACAATCTCGTCGGGGAACTCGATGCCGTCGTTTTCCAGCTTCTTGCGGATGATGGCATGGCGGGTCTCCAGGTCCGGAATCTGCAGATCAATCGTCAGGCCCCACTTGAAACGGCTGAGCAAACGCGGCTCAAAACCGGAGATATCCACGGGGGACTTGTCGGAGGTGATGACAATCTGCTTGTTGTCACGATGCAGGGCATTGAAAATCTGGAAGAAGGTGTCTTGCGTCTTGACCTTTCCACCGCTCATGAACTGGATGTCATCCATGATCAGCATATCGAGGGACTGGTAGAAATAGATGAAATCCTGTATATTGTTGTTTTTCATCGCCTGAACATACTGCTGGCAGAAGGTGTCGGCGGTTACATACACGACGATCTTTTCCGGGAAGTTGATCTTGGTCTGGATACCGATGGCATTGGCGAGATGGGTTTTGCCCAGTCCCACGTCAGAATAGACGAAGAGCGGGTTGAAAGAGGTGGTGCCGGGCTCTTTGGAGATTGCCCAGCCAGCGGCGCGGGCCATACGGTTGCAGTCGCCCTCCACATAGTTGTCGAACGTCATAGAGTCGATCAGGTTGGACGGGATCTTACGGCGTTGGATACCGGGGAGCACGAAGGGATCGGGGATCTCGTGATTGGGCTTGTTGAAAACATCCACCGGAGGAAGCGTGGAAGGGTTGGTGACGGCCGGACGGTAAAGCGAAGGCTCCGTCATGAACTTCGACATCTTCGGATCCGGGTTAACCTCCACCGGATAACGGTATTTGAGCTTGCCCGTAGGTCCCAACTGTTTGTGAATGACCGTCTTGAGGACATCCACATAGTGCTGCTCCAAAAATTCATTATGGAAAGCACTGGGGGTGACGAGCGTCAACACATTATTCTCCAACGAATAGGGAATCAACGGGGCGAACCAGCTATCGAAGGCCTGCACCCCGACAATTCCGGGGATCATCTTCAGGCATTCCGACCACACTTTTCCTGCTTCAACACTTGTATTATTCATCTCGATATGCTAAAAAACTAAAATATAACTAATTAAAAAAGACCTTCCGCAGAAGAATCTACGCCGCAAAAATAAACATAAAAAAGTTAATAAAAAAAATAAAATGCTATTGGATTTCTAGAAAATTATGCTATTGATATTCTTCCAGAATAGCCCCTGAAACAACCATAACAATCTCTATGAAAGTACATTAGCATACTCCTCATACTTGCCTACATCACACCAAAAATCGCTATTATGCTCATAACCAATTATTTCAAAATCAGAGACAGATTGTAGATAAAAATCGGTGATGGAGGACTTCTCAACGGTAGGAATAGATTCGAGCATTTCGCGGCGGATGACGTGGATTCCGCTGAAGGCCATTTCGGCCATCGGGCCCGTGACGGGGAGACCTTTCCGTTCGTCGGTAGAGACATTATGCCATCCCTGCAAGCGCATGGTCGAAGGATCAAAGACGAAATAGCGGGAGGTCTTCCGGTCCCGCACCGCCAGGGTGGCGTCGGCGCCGGAGCCCACATGAGCCTCGACCAGTGCCTCCAAGGACATGTTGGTGACGATGTCCACATTATGGATCAGCACGTGCCGGCAATCTTGCAGCCACGGGGAAGCGAACTTCAGGCCGCCGGCCGTATCGCGCAGATAAGCCCGCTCGTCGGAAATCACGATGTCGGCGTCGAAGCGTCGGGCCTTCAGAAAGTCGATGATCTGGTCCGCGAAGTGGTGCACATTAACCACGATTCGTCGCACGCCGGCGGTGGTCATCCTAGTGACAACCCGCTCCAGCAAAGGGATACCCTCATACTTGACCAACGCCTTCGGGCGATTGGCCGTCAACGGATAGAGGCGAGTCCCGAGGCCCGCCGCAAAGATAAATCCGATTAACTCTGGATTGTTAGCAATCATCGTGCAAAAATAGAAAAAAATCCTTTTATTTTTATATCTTTGCGGCAAAATCATCACCTATGACCCCTATGAAGAAACTATTCTGTATCATGGTATTATGTTGCGCTGCCCTGTTTATGGGCTGCAGCGACAAGAATGTCACGAACCAATATTCCATCGGTTGTCTGGCCTACAGAAACAATATGCACTATAGCGATTGGGACGGATTCGAATCCTATATATCCTCTCAAGTTGTTTACAACGAAATCATTTCCTTCACCAGCGAAACCAAGGAAGAGAATGACGCCAAAGCCGTGGCATACTTCAACGAGCAAGCAGAGAAACTCGACACCGACTCGCTCTGCACCTTCATTGCGCCGGGCGACTACATCGTATATGGTGTGGGGTACTCCATCGACGAGCACAGCTTCTACATCCTCAAGGGACTCATCTTCAAGAGCGATGGGGCGGAGGACTACGACGAGCAGTTCACCCTCGCAAAATAAACTGTTCAGAACGAAACCCTGTCCTTCAACATCGGGACAAAGAGGAAATCTCCGAAGGTCTCTTTTTCATACATGTTTTCTCCGGTTTTCGTCAGGCGGACCATCGTCTGGGAAGATTCGCCTACGGGAATAACCATGATTCCACCTACAGACAACTGTTTCAGCAGTTTCTGAGGCACCTCGGGGGCACCGCAGGTGACGATGATGCGGTCATAGGGGGCAAACCGTTCTATGCCATGGAAGCCGTCACCAAAGGTGGTATAGATGCTCTTGTCCATGGACTCCAACAGCTTGGAGGTTTTCTGATAGAGCATCATCTGCCGTTCGATGGTGAAGACCTTGGCCCCCATCGCACTCAGGATGGCAGCCTGAAAGCCGGAGCCGGTGCCTATCTCCAGCACTTTCAGCCCTTTCTTTATCTGCAGCAGTTGCGACTGGAAAGCGACGGTGTAGGGATGCGAAATAGTTTGTCCAGCAGGCAGTTGCAGGGCAGTCTCCTCGTAAGCCTTATTCCAAAGGAAAGACTCCACGAAAAGATGTCGTTCCACCTTATCAAAAGCGTTCAAAACATTCTCGTCGCTGATTCCCTTTTGGCGGAGGGACTCGATCATGCGATGTTTAGCCCCCAGCAGCAGATAATTCGAAGTCGGCATAAGATTAATTTATGATATATATAATATAGTATAAAATACAAAGAACAGGCGGCATGCGTTCACAAGGGATGAATCGTCTGCCGCCTGTCGTTTACAGATAACGTGTGACTACCAAGCGAAGAGCGGGCGCTCGCACATCATTTCATTGACTTGCTTGCGGGTCTTGGCAATCAGGTCCTCGTTCTCCACATCGCAAAGGATGGCGTCGATCATGGCGACGATACCGTCCATATCATTTTCTTTCAGGCCACGAGTGGTAATGGCGGGGGTACCGACACGAATACCGGAGGTCTGGAAGGCGGAGCGGGTGTCGAAGGGAACCATGTTCTTGTTGATGGTGATATCGGCCTTCACGAGCGTGTTCTCAGCCACCTTACCGGTCAGATCCGGGAACTTGGTACGGAGGTCGATGAGCATCAGGTGGTTGTCGGTGCCATTGGAGATAACCTTGTAGCCTCTCTTGACGAAGGCGTTGGCCATGGCTGCGGCGTTGAGTTTCACCTGTTTCACATATTGAGCATACTCATCGGTCCGAGCCTCACCGAAGGCGACAGCCTTAGCGGCAATCACATGCTCCAGCGGACCACCTTGACAGCCCGGGAAGACGGCGGAATCCAGCATTTGGGACATCATCTTGACGACGCCCTTCGGGGTGGTCTTGCCCCACGGATTCTCAAAGTCTTTGCCCAGCATGATCAGACCGCCACGAGGTCCACGAAGGGTCTTGTGGGTAGTGGTCGTCACGATATGGCAATGAGCGATGGCATTGTTCAGGAGGCCCTTGGCAATCAAGCCGGCGGGATGGGAGATGTCGGCCATCAAGATAGCGCCAACCTTATCGGCGATCTGACGCATGCGAGCCCAATCCCAGTCGCGGCTGTAGGCGGAGGCACCACCGATGATCAACTTCGGCTTCTCGCGAAGTGCCACCTCTTCCATCTTGTCATAGTTGACACAACCCGTCTCCTCGTCCACCTGATAAGCCACAGGATGATAGAGGATACCGGAGGAGTTCACGGGGGAGCCGTGAGAGAGGTGACCGCCATGGTTCAGGTCGAGGCCCATGAAGGTGTCGCCCGGCTGGAGGCAGGTCATCAGGACAGCCATGTTGGCCTGAGCGCCAGAGTGCGGCTGCACGTTGGCCCACTCACAACCGAAAAGCTGCTTCACACGGTCGATAGCAAGTTGCTCCGACTGGTCCACGATCTGGCAACCGCCATAATAACGCTTGCCGGGAAGACCTTCCGCATACTTGTTGGTCATGACAGAACCCATGGCTTCCATCACCTGGTCGCTGACAAAATTCTCGGAGGCGATCAACTCAATGCCATTTGTCTGGCGTTGACGCTCCTGTTGGATAAGATTGAAAATCTGTTCGTCTCTTTTCATACTTCTTTTTATATTAATTAATTGATTTATAATGACTTAAAAATACAACCTTGGAAAAACAAAAATACAATATTTTTAATATCTTTGCGCCTCATTTTATAAACAATCTTTATTCTATTTTTTATTCAAAAATCTAACAAGAATTATGGAACAACAAGAACTTCTTCACCAAGAGAATTCTGAGAATCAGAATGCAGAGGTGAACTCTGGCGCTTCCGTAGAGGAAGCCACCGTCAATGCGTCAACAGAAACTCCCGCACCTGCAGAGGAAACTGAAACCACCGTTTCTGTACCGGAGGAGCCCGTAGCAGAGGTCGCCGATGAGCCGGCGCCTGCCGAGGAACCGGCAGCTGAGGCTGAAGCAGAGGCAGCACCCGCACCCGTTGAGGAGCCCGCAGCCGCCCCAGAGAGCGAAGAGAAGCCGGAAGCAGAAGAACCCGCGCCCGTAGAGGAGACCGTTGAGCAGGTGGAGGCCGAGTATGCCAACTTTGACTTGGAGCAATCCATCGCAGAAGTGGAGAGACTCGTCGAAGAGCCCAACTTCAACCTCATCAAGACACGTATGGGCGTGTTGAGAACCAAAATCATTGAATTTTTCCGGGAGCGCAAGCGTGCTGCCGAGGCAGCCTACGAAGAGGCCCTCAAGTCAGCCCAAAACGCCACGGAGGAGAACCCCGAAGCAGCCGCTGAGGTGGAGGCCCCCTCTTCCGAACCCGACCAATATGAAGTGCGCTTCAACAACGCATTCCAGAAATATAAAGACTCCAAGGCCAAATTCATCGCCGCTTTAGAGGCACAGAAGGTGAAGAACCTGGAGGCCAAGAACCAGATACTGGACAAACTGAAGAACCTCATCGAGACCGAGTCTCACCTGAAGACCTTGAACGACAAGTTCAAAGAGCTGCAAGAGGAGTGGAAGAACATCGGACCGGTACCGCAAACGGAGTCGGCCACGCTCTGGCAGAACTACCACTTCTACGTGGAGAAGTTCTTTGACATCCTCCGCATCAACAAGGAGATGCGCACCCTGGATCTGAAGAAGAACATGGAGAGCAAGCTGGAGTTGTGCGAAAAGGCAGAGTCCTTGTTGTTGAACGACTCTATCAACCAATCATTCAGAGATCTGCAAGCATTGCACGAGCAATGGAAAGAGATCGGACCGGTTCCCGAGGAGAAGAAAGAGGAACTGTGGGAGCGTTTCAAGGCCGCTTCCGACCAGATCAACCAGCGCAGAAAAGACTATTACGACAAGCTGTTCGAAGAAGAGCAGAACAACTATAATGCCAAGGTTGTGCTCTGCGAGCAAGCTGAGGACATCGTCGCCAAAGGCTCCGAATCTGTGAAGGACTACAACGAGATCAGCGACAAACTGACGGAGTTGTTGAACATGTGGAAGACCTTAGGACCGGCTCCCGCCAAGCTCAACGACGAGATCTGGAACCGCTTCAAGTCCACCTTGGACAAGTTCTTCGGACAGAAGAAAGAGTACTTCCAGCAGATCAAGGATTCGCAGATGCAGAACTACAACCAGAAGTTGAACCTGGCCATCCAGGCGGAGGGTATTGCCGACCGTACGGACTGGAAAGAGGCGACCAACGACATTCTGAAGCTGCAAACCGAATGGAAGAGCATCGGGGCCACCCCGCGCAAATACTCCGACCAGATATGGAAGCGTTTCCGCGCCGCCTGCGACAAGTTCTTTGAGGCTAAAGCCAACTATTTCAACAACATCCAGGATGTGGAGGCTGAAAACCTGAAGAAGAAGGAAGAGCTCATCGAGAAGATCCTCAACCATGAGTTTGGCGATGACCGGAACGCCAACATGGAGGTCATCAAACAATACCAAAACGAGTGGATCCAGATCGGCTTTGTGCCCAGAAAGGACAAAGACCGCGTTTACAGCGAGTACCGCGCCGCTCTGGACAAGCGTTTTGCCGAGTTGAAGATCAGTGCCAGCGACTTGAGAAACAACCGTTTCAGAAACAAGATTGACAACATCCTCAACGACCCGAACGCCGACCGCATCATTGACAAGGAGAAGAACTTCCTCAAGAACAAACTGCAGAAGTTGAAAGAAGATATCACCTTGTGGGAAAACAACTTAGGCTTCTTCTCCAACTCCAAGAATGCAGAGATCATCACAGCTGAGTTCCGCAAGAAGATCGACGCTGCCAAGGAGGAAATCAAGGATTTGGAATACAAGATCCGCATGATGAACGCCCCCAAGAAGGAGGCCACTCCCGAGGAGCCTGCCGAGGCCGGCGAAGCTGCTGCGGACACCAACGAGCAATAACAATATGAGACGTCACATCCTGTTTCTAGGAATACTATGCCTTACCTTTTTATCAGCGGCTGGACAATCGGCCGCTGATAAAATCATAGGCACCTATTATATCTCGGACGACAGCTCAGACGAGGATTGCAAGATCAAGATCTACAAGACCTCTTCGGGCACTTATGAAGGTCGTATCTTCTGGGTCAAGAATCCCCTTTTCAAGGACGGCACTCCCAAGCGCGACATCATGAACCCGAACCCAGCCAAGCGCAACACGCCGGGCGACAAGATCCAGCTGTTATTCCACTTCAAATATGACGCCAAGCAGAACAAATGGGTGGATGGCGAGATATATGACCCGATACATGGCAAGTACTACAAGAGCAAGATGTGGTTTGAGAATGAGAAAAAACTCCGGGTGCGCGGCTATATCGGCGTCCCCGCTTTAGGGCGCACCATGGTCTGGGATAAACTATAGTCACCGATGGAAAACCTGCACATCAGAATCGACAAATGGCTATGGATGGTGCGGCTGTTCAAGACCCGCTCCCTGGCTACCGAGGCATGCAACGCCGGCAAGGTGAAATGCAACGGCGTCAACGTCAAACCTTCAAAGGAGGTCAAGACGGAAGAGGAATACGAGGTGCACATCGGGGCCCTCAACAAGCAGGTACGGGTCCTCGGCACGCCCAAGAGCCGTGTGGGGGCAGCCTTAGTCCCGGACTATTGCGAAGACCTCACCCCTCAAGAGGAGTACGACCGCATGAAGACCCTCCACACTTATGAATACCGGCCGCACGGACTGGGACGCCCCACCAAACGCGACCGCCGGCAACTGGAATACATCAAGTCGATGATGGGAGACGGGGAGGAGGAGTTTTGACTTTGGCCTTTAGCAATTGGCCTTTAGCAATTTGGTAATTGACAACGATAAACATCATAATTATGACAAAAGAGGATTTAGTGAATGAAATCAAGCGTTTGCGTGAAGAAAAGAACGCGATCATTTTAGCGCATTACTACACCCTGCCCGAGGTTCAGGAAATAGCCGATTTCGTTGGCGACAGTCTGGCCCTGGCGCGCAAGGCCGCCAGCACCGATGCCAGCATCATCCTGTTTGCCGGCGTGCACTTCATGGCGGAGACCGCCAAGATCCTGAATCCGGACAAGAAGGTGCTGGTGCCCGACATGAGTGCCGGCTGCTGTCTTGCCGACAGCTGCCTCGCCGCCGACCTGGCCCGTTTCAAAGAGGAGCATCCAGACTATCTCGTCTTGTCGTATGTCAACTGCTCTGCGGCAGTCAAGGCTCTCTCCGACTTGATTGTCACCTCCGGCAATGCCCTGAAGCTCGTCAACACGCTGCCCAAAGACGCCAAGATCCTTTTCACCCCTGACCAGAACCTGGGCGACTACATCAACCGTCAGACGGGTCGGCAGATGTTACTGTGGGACGGCATGTGCCGCATCCACGACCACTACACCGTGGACGATCTGGAGCTGGTTAAAGAGTCATACCCGGGCGTACAAGTAGTGGCTCATCCGGAATGCCGCCGCGAGTTCCTGGCACACGCCGACTTTGTAGGCTCCACCGCCGCCATGATCAACTACATCTCCGAAAGTCCTGACCAAGAGTTCATCGTGGCCACGGAAAGCGGCATCCTGCACGAGCTGAAGAAACGTAACCCTGGCAAGACCTTCCACACGCTCTTCAACGGTGACCCGTCCCACGATTGCGGAAGCATGAAGAAGAACAACTTGGAGAACATCTATAACGCGCTGCTCAACGAAGATCCGGAGCTGACCATGGATCCAGAGCTGATGGCAAAATCCCTGGCTCCGATACAAAAGATGCTGGAGTTATCGTAGGCTGTTGGCCATTAGCTATTAGCTGTTGGTTTCAGGTATTCCAAGGAGAGGGCAAAGAAGGGATCGAAGTCGTTGATCCTAAGCAGTGTTTTCAATTCAGTAGCCTCTATTCCTGCAAAAGAGGCATAATAGTGCCATAACTCTTTCAAGATGAAGAGGGTGCTTTTTTCTTTGCGGGTTTCCAGCAGCTCGTCGGCATAGCGCTGATAATAGCGCAGAAATCGTTCTTGCTTGTCGCCACCGTCCATCCCTTTCATTTCTTCTGCCAAAAAAGGATTGCAGAGGATCGGGCGTCCCAGCATCCAGTCTTGGACCTCAGGGAACCGTGCCTGCAGTTGGCGGTATGTTTCCACGGTCCACACGTCACCGCTGTAGATGACACGATGGGTAGTATGTTGAAGACACTCGGCAAAGGCTTCCAAGTCGGGGACTCCCTCGTAGAGCTGCTCGCCCAGACGGGGATGGATCACGATGTATTCAAGTGGGTAGTCTTGCATCCGCTCCAAGATGGCGAGGCACTCGGACTTGTCGTGAAGGCCCAGTCTCATCTTCAAAGAGAACTGGAAGGGGGTCTGTTCGGTGACAGCCCGGACGACTGCCTCCACAATCTCGGGGTGGGGCATCACGCCGCAGCCGCGCGTACGACGCACCACCTGCGCCACGGGGCAGCCAATATTCCAGTTGAAGGAGGTATAGCCATATTCGTCGTGCAACTCCTGCATCGTGTCCACAAAATGGGCCGGGATGTTGCCCATCAGCTGCGGGGTCATCGGCCGACAGGCATTGTTCTGCGGCCACAGATCCTTCCACTTCTTCACGTTGAGTTTGGCATGCTCCTGCACGGGCAAGAAAGGGGCAATAAAATTGTCTATGCCACCGACATGGCGACATAGACAATTTCTGAATTGATAGTTCGTAATCCCGTCCAGGGGCGCTAACCAGACAAGCATCTATCTGACGATCACCTTTTGGGTAATGGTTTGAGAATCAGACTGCAGACGCAGCATATAAACACCCGCCGGCAAGGCAGATACAGAGATCTGCTCTTGGCCCTCGCCGTTGCCGGACAGCAAGAGACGGCCTGTCAGATCGTGCAACTGATAGTGGAAGCCTCCTTCGGGGGATTGGATGGTCAGCTGGTCCTCTGCCGGGTTCGGGAAAATAGCGAAACGCTTTTCCTGATGATCTTCCACGGCGACATTGTCGTAGGACAAGGTCACATCATCCACGATTAGCGTGGTATTCGCGTGTGCTTGGAATCCGCCGGTCACCATAATAATACAGATGCTGTCGCATGCTGTCAGAGGGCTATCGAATTGGGCTTCAATCTGAGTATACTCATTCAGCGTGGCACCGGTCGAAAAATAGGCGTAGGACACGGGCGTTCCATTGCTTTTGGTGAAGGCCGTCACAATGAGGGAGTCGCCTTCCTCGGGTTGGAATTTAACCCACATCTTGACGCTATGCGGTGTGGTCGTGCACGCATAGCCGGGTGCCACCATTCCTGCCAAGGAAGAGAGGGTGGAGACATCGCTGAAATCGA
This sequence comes from Bacteroidales bacterium, assembly GCA_017544105.1. Classification (GTDB taxonomy): domain Bacteria; phylum Bacteroidota; class Bacteroidia; order Bacteroidales; family WCHB1-69; genus F23-D06. Next base: position 11,350 of record JAFYEU010000002.1, on the reverse strand, counting down.
TGTCCGAAAAGTTGCCTTGGGCGATATCCAAGATTAGAGACATGGGAATATTGAACCCGTTAGAGGTACCCAATTGGGCGATACCGGGCAGCAGATAGCTGTATTCGGTGCCAGGTATGCCGAAGGTGGCAGGACGAAGTTGCAAAGCCAGCGAGCCGCCATGGGCGTCAGAGGTAGAGGATCCGAAATTCACGGAAACAGGGACAGGCACTTCAACGCCAAAAACATCCGTCGTGATATTACCATTCAGGCCAACGGTCCAGGATATCGGCTGGTTATTACTCCAACTTTCAAAACCGTTGTTGGGCACCGTTTGGGCGCTCAGGATACCAACAGACAGTGCGATTAAAAGGGTAAAGATTGTCTTCTTCATTATGAAATAGATTTTAAGGTTTTACGTGTGCAAAGATACAGTTTTATTTAATATCAAGTTGAACTTTGGCTGTTGGCTATTAGCTGTCACTCCCGATTGCAAACTTCCAACTTCTAACTGACAACCCATCAAAGTGCTCCCAGAATGGCAGCGATAGCGACACCCAGGTAGTTGCCGATGGCGTAGCCGACCAGGCCGATCACGATGCCGCTCAACAGGACTTTGCGATTGCCGAGGGCCTCCACGATCGGGGGCACGAAGGGCGGCGAGCAGAGCAGGCTGATATGGCCCACCGTGAAGAGGTCACCATTCACCTTGAAGATACGGCAAATGATGATGTGCAGCACGATGGAGATCAGCATGACAAAGAGGATGTACCACATGATGGTCAGCGTGGACTTGTTGATCGCGTAGATGTTGAATTGGGAGGCGACCGCGACGCTGAAGATGAGGATGAAGAACATACCCAGCTCGAACGTCTTGGGCAGGTCTCGCACCTTTTTGCTGAAGGAGGCGATGATGGACAAGGTGGTGATGGTCAGGATGACTACTAGTTCATTGAGTTTATGGGTCAGCAGGAGCGAGAGGCCAGCGCCGATCGCCAGGAAGAGCACAGAGAGCAGCAGTCCCAACATCATCTTCCCAAAGGTGCCGCGTTTGAACATCCCCTTATAGTTCTCGAAAGAATCGTCTTCGAGATGCATTTCAGCAGGCACCTCTTCAGCAGATGCGGCATCGGGATAAGGCAACAGCTTGCGGAAGAGTTTATAGCCGCCGGCAACGATAAAGAGGATGAAGGGGAAGGTCACAATCTCTTCAAAGGTGAGGGTTAGCACGATGAGGCTGGGATCCACGTCCAGGGCGAGGCCGAGGGAGTTGAAGTTCATGGTGCCGCCCGTGTAGATACCGGTCATCATGGCAGCAACCTTCTCGAACTGCGGGACATCCTGATTCCGGAAGACGAAGTAGCCGGCCACCAAGGCCACCAGCACCGAGAAGATGCCGCCGAGCAGGACGGCCATCGTCTTGGGCAGTGACTTCGTCCATAACTTGAAGTCCGAATTGAACAGCATCAGGGGGATGGCCAAGGGCACGGTGATGTTCATGAGCAGTTTCTGCCAGGAGGCCAGTTGCTCGGCGCCAGGTTCTGTGCCCGTGGGAAGGATGCCGGTCAGCGCGATGATGATACCCACGGCATAGGCCATCATGACCGTACCGATCTTCTGGGTCCACTTCACCTTGGAAAAGAGCAGGATAATCAGCACTGGGAAGAGGATATATCCTACAAGCATTGCGATAGAGATTGCCATATCGATAATTTTCTTGAATGATTCTATGAAAAAGAAGTCGCAAACATACAAAAAATTCTATACCTTTGCACCGCAATTTTTCACGTACATTAATCACCTAAACCATATATTTATGAAGCTATTATTAATCAGCAATTCCACCAACTACAAAGAGCCTTACCTCTCCTGGTGCATGCCGTTATTAGAGGAGTTTTTGCAAAAGACCGCCAAGAAGATCGTCTTCATCCCGTACGCCGGGGTCGATGTGGGCGGCAAGGTCTATCCCGAGAGCTACGATGCCTACACGGAGCGTGTGCAGAAGGTCTTCAAGACTTTTGGCAAGACCATCGTATCCGTTCATGCGGCCAAGGACCCTGTGGATCTGGTGAATCATGCCGACCTCATCATGGTGGGTGGTGGCAACACCTTCCATCTGGTGGCGGAGCTGCACCGCAACAAGCTCATCGAGCCCATCCGCCGCAAGGTGATGGAGGGCACACCCTATATCGGCTGGAGTGCCGGCTCCAACGTGGCCTGCCCTACCCTGTGCACGACCAACGACATGCCCATCGTGATGCCGGAGAGCTTCCAGTGTCTGGACTTGGTACCCTTCCAGATCAACCCGCACTATATCGATCCTTATCCGGAGGAGATCAACGACCGCATCCGTCATGGTGGTGAGACCCGTCAGGTGCGCTTGAACGAGTATCTGGCCGTCAACCAGTACAAGACGGTCGCCGGCCTGCGCGAAGGCACTGCCCTGTGGGTGGAGAACGAGCGTATCACCCTGCGCGGCACCCGCAACATGATCGTGCTGCGCTACGGCAAGAAGCCCGTGGAGAAGAAACCCGGCGCCGAGTTCGGATTTGACTTGAAATAACACAGCCCCTCAAGGGACTTTCTTGATAGTCGGCTGCTAACACCGCCAACATGTTAGGAATCAACATCAACCAGAATCGCATTTTTGGTCTGGACTTACTGCGTGCTCTGGCCATCGTGCTGGTTGTGCATGGTCATGGCGCACACCTGCTGCAAGGCACAGCCCTATCCGGTGTGCTCAATCTCCCCATGCCCGACACTGTCGACATCTTTTTTGTACTCACTGGATTTCTGATCGGAAGTGCCTTCCTGTCCTACGCTGAAAAGCATCAACGGGTGGACTGGCGTAAAAACCTGCACTTCTATGCACGCTCTGCCCTGAGGATACTGCCCAACTACTATTTCATCCTTTTGACATACTATCTTCTGGTACATGTACAGATCATTGCCGGCGACACCCATGCATGCTCTATCTGGTATTTCATCACCTTTACCCAGAACCTGTTCACGCCCTTTTACAACTTTTACTGGGAGTCGTGGACCTTGCCTGTGCAATGGTGGTTTTACCTGCTATTCCCGTTCTTACTTGCCCTTCTCACGCCACGCATCAAAGCAAAGCATGCGGTACCGGTCATCTGCTGTCTTTTTATCCTTTTGTCCCTAGTGTATAGAAACTGCGTTGCCAGCCATGCCACGGATCAGTTCTTGTGGGGCGTCTGGATCCGCAAAACCGTCGCGTCTCGATGCGACAGCATCTATCTGGGTGTGTTGGCAGCGTGGCTGTACACCTACTGCCCCAACTTCTGGAAACGCCACTCGGGGAAATGCCTGATCGCGGGGCTGCTCCTATTGGCCTTCATCCTTATATTTCCACGAACTTTTGGCTCCTTTTATGTCAACGTGATCTTATTGACGCTTTCCCCCTTAGCCTTTGCCCTATGCCTCCCATCTCTTTCGGGCATCCGGAACAGCAAGACCTTTTTGGGCGGAATCCTATCCCACATCAGCATCCTTTCCTATGCCATGTATCTCGTCAACCTGATGATCATTCAGATTATCACCACCAACTTTGCCGAGACCTTCAGTCAGTGGGGAGCATGGGGATATCTCGTATATTGGGTATGTGTCCTGGTGGCCTCCTACCTGCTTTACATGCTGGTAGAAAAGCCCTTCACCTCACTCAGAAATCGCCTTTAAGTCCTCATCATTCCGGGCTATCTCATCCTCGGGATCCTGGGAAGTCGGCTTCTTGCGGTCCATCCAACCGGGGAGATAAGAGGCGACCACAATCACGACTACGAACAGGGCGAAAACGCCCAAGAGTACATACAGGACGATTCTGCGGGTACGCATCGGATCGCGCACCTTCTGCACCGGCATAGGATCGAAGGTGACATCCTCGACCAAATCGTACGTACTCAAGTCGCCATCGTCATAGAACGTGTCGGCATAGAAGACGGTCAGTCCGGCAGGTTCATTATTCTGCGTGGATGGAAGTACTTCGATGGTCACGGGCTTCAGTTGGGTCTTCTTGCCGTTGACGACGATCTCATTGGCCGGGATGATCAAGGTGCCGACCGTGTCGGCAGCCAGATAGAAGATGTACTCCCGACGGGTCTTGGAGTATTTCTTCCCATTTTCCACCTTAACAGCACTGCTCATATTGGAAGCTTGCCCATTGACCATGAAGGGACCGAAGTCCGGATCGTTGATGTCGGCCTTGGCATTGGTGATGACCGTATAGGTGAAGAGTTCACCCTTGGCCACCTGCTTGGGGGCGCGCACTTCACAGGTAGACTTGAACGACTGGTTTTTCGTCTGGGCCGACAGAGGCTGAAGCTGTACGGCCAACAGTATCAACAGCGAAAGAAGAAGACGATAAGCGCGATGTATGTTCATGCTGGCTAGATTTTATAGGTTTTGGCCTTGCTGGTAGATTTGTTGGAATCGTCGGCAGGATGACTCGGGCCGGGCGTCACCTCCAGATGGTAGTCTTGCGAGGTGATGGTCTTGTGGCTTCCCGACTCGTAATCATAATAGATATAGGTGGCGCCGGGGATGTAGTAAGTTCCCTCCGAGCGCGGGATAATCGTGAATTTGAAGGTCTTGGTACCCGTGATGTAGTCCCCTTTAGCGGTGATGTTCGAGACCACCTTCGGATAGGTGACGTCACAATCCGCAGGGAAGTCGATGCCCAGGTCTTCCGCGGTGATCTTATGCAGGTTGCCGCTTCCAGATACGGTGACGGAGAGGACCACCCGCTCGTTGGGATGACACTCGGTACGGCTCAGGTTGGAGGTCATGGTGAAGCCTCCCACCACCTCGGTCGTTCCCGCGTAGGCACCCGGGAGGGACTTGACCTTAACAGCTATCTCATTGGAGGTCAGAGAAAGCTCTTTGCGACGATAGGAGGAAAAGCTTCCCCAGAAGGGATCCTGGACCTGGGCTGGCACCCGCACGGCGAGCGTCACATTCAGCTTGGGAATGATCAGCTTGCCTGTCTTGGTTGGGTAAGCCGCCACCTGTTTAAACACGAAGACATTATAATTGTTTCCATTGATCTTCTCCTCCGTTCTTTCCTGACGGACAAGATCCAGATTCTCCAGCCAGAAGTCGTCGGTGGCATTGAAAGAGGCCCGCTCCACATTGCAGGAGAGATCGTCCTTGACATAGAGCCGGTAGGTCACCACGATGCCCTCCCCTTGGTAGGCTTCCAGCTTGGAAGAGGTGGCCTTCAGGAGGATGTCATCCTTGCCGATTTTGACATCCGACTTCCGCTCGTCGCTTTTGGACGAAGGCTCTGAGGGCTGTCCCCACTGGGGAAACTCAAACGACGGGAACATGTCATCCCACCCCGACATCCGGTCATCCGGACTCTTGGCGGTTCTGGAGACGGTCACAGTCACGGGATTGCTCTTCACCACTCTGCCGTCTATGGAGAGGGAGACGCCGGGAATCGTGAAGGTGCCCTCCTTTTTGCCACTCAATTGATAGGTATAAGTATAGGTAGTGCTCTGGTCCACATGGCCATTCACCATGGAGATAGAGGTGCTGGTCCCGATGCTGGGTCCGCTCACCAACTCAAACTTGCCGAAGTCCGTGGAGACAATCTCGCCTCGGGAGGAGACCGAAACCGTATACTGGAACGGTCTGTCGAGGGGCACCTCAGAAGGGGCTTTAGCATAACATGTATCCTGGGCCGAAGCCGTCCAGGAAGAAACCAACATACACAAAATCAAGTAAATACTAAAATGCAACTTCTTCATACAAGCAATATTTAACAAAGCGTCTAATAAACGGAGTCAGACAGGTTTTATTGTGGCTGGAGGATTATTTTCTTCCGAAGTCGGCGGGTATCTCGCCCCAGGCGGGCGTGTCCCACTTATAGATGGGTGTGGAATAGGTGTTGGTACGGAGCCAGTATTCGGCACGGTTCAGGAGGTCGAAGATGGCCGCATTCTCCTCCGTAGGCAGGATGATGGACTTATGCTTCTTGGCGCGCACCCAAGCCATGGCCGTGACACTATCGGTATAAATAGGAATCTGCAAGTTCCTTTGTTTCAGGAGGGCCAAGCCATGCACCAGGGCCAAGAACTCGCCGATATTGTTGCTGGCACCCGGGAAGGGCCCTTGGTGGAACCAGACCTCGTGAGTACCCGTGTGCACGCCACGATACTCCATCACCTTCGTGACCGTATTCCAGGCGGCATCCACCGAGAGGCTCTCCAGAATAGGCTTGTGGTCGGCAGCGAGGACGGCAGCCTGCTTGGGAGACACGGGATGGGAGCGGTAGAAGGCCTCATATCCCTGCTCAAAAGCCGCCTGCGCATCTGTTAAATTAAGAAATGATTTATATTTGGCACCCTCGCAATTCAGAACCTGCTGCTTGCACTCTTCCCACGTCTCATAGATTCCCGGAACAGCCCCTTTCCACACCACATAAAATTTTTTTTGTCTATTCATATTTTTTGTATTATTGCACTTGCTTAAAATATCTTGCAAAAATAATTTAATTATCTATTCGATGACTGGGCTATTCGAAAAAAATCAAAATTTTATTCTACTTACAGCTTTACTTATAATATTCTGTATTACAGCAACTTCATGCAAAAACGGAGTGTTTTCCAAAAAGGAGAAAGAGATTACAGTAGCCCATACATTCCCCAATACCAACTGGGCTTTCGAGGAACAGGTGCTCACCTTTGATTTTGACAATCCTGACACTACAGCCAACTATCAGATCAGTTTCATCCTGAATTATGATCCTCAGACCATCACCATGGAAGAGATTCCTGTGACGGTCACTTTGACGGCGCCCAACGGCATGGAGTCGTTCGTCACGAGCACCTTCCGGTTAAAAGAGACCGACGCGCTCACAGTGAACGAGACCGACGGAAGCCGGAATCAGGAGCTGGTGGTATTTCCCAAGAAAGACCTGCGCATGAGCGGTCGTTACAGCGTCTCCATGTACAGAAAAGCGGTCAAAGCCGACAACTATGGTTTCAAGAAGTTGTCCTTGCGCGTCAAGGAAGTTAAAAAGTAAGCACGTGTCGGCATTTGAATCATCTCAAGAAAAAACACAAAAACTCACAAATATGAAACAACCAAAATGTAAAGTACTGCTCGTAGATGACAGCGAGAATTTGTTATATGTCATCAAGGACTACTTGGAGCTATCAGGTTACACAGTCTATGATTTTATGGATGAAAAATTGGCTGAACGTTCTCTATCCTCCAACAACTACAGCATCTGCATTATCGACATCATGTCGAAGGGGAAAGAGAGTTTTGCCCTTCTTCAGGAGATTCGGAAGAACAACGACACGCTTCCGGTCATTATCCTCACGGCCAACACCTCCAAGGAAGACCGCATCAAGGCTTTCAAGTATGGCTGTGACGACTACATCACAAAGCCCTTTTCCATCGAGGAGTTGGAATTGCGCATGAGAGCCATTTTGAGACGTTGCAGTATCCCCACCAACAAGCCCTCCATCGTTTATGAGGACAAGATTTACAAGATGGGGAATTTTATTTTCAACTTCTCGAGCATGCAGCTGATCCACCCGAAGATCACGCGCACCCTCACCCGCAAGGAGGCTCATCTGTTGCAACTGTTGCTGGAGCATAAGAACAAGCTCATCCCCCGCGAGGTCATCTTGAAAGAGATTTGGGGCGAAGAAGACCACTCCGTCAGTCGGAGCATGGACGTCTTCCTCACCAAGTTACGCTCCTATTTGGAGGTTGACAACGAGGAGTACATCTTGCCCAAGGAGGCTGGAAAGCGCAAGACGCTCTACAAGGAGGGTTACGAGCCTTTGGTAGAGATCGTCAACTTCCACGGTGCAGGCTATATGTTGAAAATCAGAGAAACCGAGTAACCACAATATTATGATGATTGACCATCTTTACGACAGTGTCGCCAAGAGGGGACACGTCTGTGTCGGCTTGGACACCGACTACAGCTATTTGCCGCCAGCCATGGCTTCCCAATATCCGGACATCACCGATGGCTTGTTCCAGTTCAACAAGGCCATCATCGATGCCACCTTGGACGTGGCAGCCTGCTACAAGGTGCAGATTGCCTATTACGAGTCGTTTGGCATCCCGGGGTTGGTTGCTTACCAGCGCACCTTGCAGTACCTCCGGTCATTGAAGGCGATCACGATTGCCGACATCAAGCGTGGCGACATCGCCAAGACAGCCGAGATGTATGCCAAGGCCCACTTCGCCGGTGACTTCGAGGCGGACTTCATCACCTTAAGTCCCTACATGGGTCTGGACAGTCTGTCGCCTTACCTGCCCTATCTCAAAGAGAAGGGCAAGGGGGTTTTCGTCTTGATCCGCACCTCCAACGAGGGGGCGAAAGACATCGAGTATCTGCCCATCGGAGAGGGTCGCCGCGTCTATCATGAAGTCGGGGAGAAGCTCAACGCCATGGGCAAGGAGTTCCTGGGGCGCTGTGGTTATTCTGCCATCGGCGGTGTCATGGGGTGCACCCATGCGGACGAGGCGGCGGAGATCCGTTCTTTGCTTGACACCACCTTCTTCCTGATTCCCGGCTACGGGGCACAAGGAGGCAAGGCTGAAGATATCGCCCGTTACCTGCATCAAGGCAACGGCGGGGTGGTCAACTCGTCCCGAGGCATCCTGCTGGCCTACCGCAAACAGGAACACGGTGAAGAGGACATAGCCGCATGCGCCCGCGCCGAAGCCATCCGTATGCGCGACGACATCCTCAACGCCATCCGCCAACAAGGAATGTGACATTTAACTACATGGCCGTGAAATATTTTCAATCCACCGTCCTATCCAACATCCAGATCACAGACGACATCTTTGTGATGACCGTACTCCGTCACGGAGCCAGTGTCTCCGCGGGGCAGTTTTTCATGCTCAAATGCTGGGACCAGGAGTTGACGCTGATGCGTCCCATCAGCGTCTTTCAGGCCACCGAGGAGCATCTTCTCTTCATGTACCGCATCGTCGGCCAGGGCACCCGCAAGCTTGCCATGCTGCAAGAAGGCGACCCCATCTCCCTGCTGGGAGGCTTGGGCAACGGATACCCGCTGGAGCAGCTGCACGGGCGCATTGCCGTCTTGGGCGGTGGCGTGGGCATTCCCCCACTCTCCCTGACAGCCCGGATGCTTCAGGAACAAGGATGCACCGTGGACGCCTACTTGGGCTACCGCGACCAGCTCTTTGCCTTGGATGCGTTCGAGCCATATTGTGCCAACATCTTCGTATCCTCCGAGCAAGGTCCTGAAGGCTACCGCGGCTTCATCACGGACCTGCTCAAGCCCGAGTCATACGATGCGGTGCTCACGTGCGGCCCCGAGGTGATGATGCGCAAGGTGGCCCAGCTGTGCGCCGCCCAACAGGTCACCTGCTGGTGCTCCATGGAACATCGCATGGCCTGCGGCATCGGTGCCTGCCTCGGCTGCAGCATCCCCACCAGCGAAGGCATGAAAAGGGTCTGCAAAGACGGCCCCATCTTTTTATCCACCCATCTCTTTCAAGAAGCATAACTATGGCAAACCTGCAGACCTCTGTCAACGGAATACCCTTCAAAAACCCCATCATCGCCGCTTCCGGCACATTCGGCTTCGGGGAGGAATACCACCAACTGTTTGATGTCAGCTGTCTGGGCGGCATCAGCTCCAAAGGGCTGACCTTGAAGCCGAAGGATGGCAACTTGGGCATCCGAGTATATGAGACCCCCTCGGGCATGATGAACAGTGTGGGGCTGCAAAATCCCGGCATTGAGGCATTCATCAAGCACTACATCCCCGTCATGCGCCAGTGGGACACCGTCCTGATCGCCAACATGGGCGGGCACAGCATGGACGACTACGTGACCGGAGCCTCCATGCTGTCCGAGGCTGACATCGACATGCTGGAGCTCAACATCTCCTGTCCCAACGTCAAGAGCGGTGGCATGGCCTTCGGCATCAAGGCCGAGGTGGCCGCCGAAGAGGTCGCTGCCGTGCGCAAGGTATGTCACAAACCGCTGATCGTCAAGTTGTCGCCCAACGCCGAGAACATCGTTGAGATGGCAAAGGCGTGTGAGGGGGCGGGTGCCGACTCCCTGTCGCTGGTCAACACCTTCCAGGCCATGGCCATCGACATTCACCGTCGCAAGCCGATATTCAACAATGTCTATGCCGGCCTCTCCGGTGCCGCCATCCGGCCCATCGCGCTGCGCATGGTGCACTCTGTCGCCAAGGCGGTCAAGATCCCCGTCATCGGACTGGGAGGCATCACCTCAGCCGAAGACGCCCTCGCCTTCATGATGGCCGGCGCCTCCGCAGTCCAGATCGGTACCGTCAACTTCACCACCCCGGATGCGGGAAAGATAATCGTGGAAGAGCTCAACACCCTCTGCGAGCAAGAACATATCGACAACATCCGGGATATCGTGGGCATCCTGTAGGACGCCACCCTGTTTCTCATAAACCCCAAAGACAAAATCACCTACACAATGAAGACCTTAGAACTCACTTCCAAGATATTCGAATACGAGCGGGAAGAGCTACCGCACGAGGTAGCCATGCTCTTGGCCAAGGCTGAGGACGCCGCCAAACGCGCCTATTCCCCCTACTCTCGCTTTCAGGTGGGCGCCGCCATATTGTTGAACAACGGAGTAGTCATCACCGGCAGCAACCAGGAAAATGCCGTCTATCCCTGCGGGCTCTGCGCGGAACGCACGGCAGCCTTCTCGGCGTCCGCCCAATACCCGGAGGTGCCTTTCTCCAAGATCGCCATCACCGCCATCAACCCTGACGAGCCGCTCTCCATCCCCGTGTCACCGTGCGGAAGTTGCCGGCAAGTGCTCTACGAGTACGAACAGAAGTTCAACCAACCTATCGAGGTCATCTTGTCCGGCCAAACGGGACCCATCTACATCCTGCGATGCGTGGCCGACCTGCTGCCCTACACCTTCCACGCTGGCTTTCTGCCCTAAGACTTCTTCAGTTGGTCCTTGGCATTCAAATTCTTCATAAACGCGGATTCTATAAAGGAGAATCGGCGTAATGTGTTATTGGAAAAGACCATAAACACCACCACCAAGATAGTGATCAGGATAATCACCCACTTGGTATAACTGAAGAACTTCACCAGAATGGAGAACACGAAAAAGCCCGCAATGATAAAGCGGAAAAAGGTCCATACCGTGATAACCAGCACATTACCCTTGTTGACCTTCACCAACTCTGCATACAATTCGCGAGTCTTCTGGCTGTTATAGACAATGCCATAGAGGAACGGCGTGATCAGCAGCAAGACACCTGCGGCGAACAGCAGATTGTACCACCATCTGGGGATCTTTTGCAGCAGTTCTATCTTGCCAACAAAGGGAATCAGATAGTTG
>JAFYEU010000049.1 GCA_017544105.1 Bacteroidales bacterium | reverse complement strand
GAACGAAAATAGCCAACCACGGCATGGAAGATGTCGAAGTTGGCCATGGCGGAGGCGATACCGTGGAACTTGTCCATCAGCCTCGTCTCGATATTGTTGAAAAACTTGGTGCTCATAATGGCTTGGCGTTTGGGGCGCTTCGCCTTTCGAGCGGTCACAAAAAAGAATCCGTGAGTCTTTCTGTCTAAAGTCGAGGCTCTGGACTGCCTGTATTACGAACGAGAAAGCCCACGGATATACCGTGAGCGTCCTGCTTTCTTGCGTGGTTAATTATGAAATTTGGCGATTTCAGGTCCACTTGAAAAGCAAAAACGCTTTATATTATATTGCTATATTACTAACTATTAATACTTTACTTTATTTCTTCTTTTTATTATTAAACTATAAAAAACCTTTGCACTGAAGTGGCATTTACTTTGGCAAAAATAGCATTTTTCAAGACATAATCCAACTATTGTAAAAAAAGCGGATCCTTCCCCTGCAACCTTTCCCTATCTCTGCATCATATCCATAGTAGAAACTCTACAACCGTCGTGCGCCGCAGGTGGTGTTTCATGGACTTCGCACCATGCACGGACACGCCGGAGAGGCAATGAACCAGAAGTCCAACCTCAATCCAACATGAAAAAAGTAATCCTGACATTGGCCGCAACCGCCCTCCTGGCATTCTGCACCTCCTCCTGCAACAAACACTGCGAATGCAGAACCTGGCTCGACGGCGTCGACATGGGCTATGACGAGCCTTTTGAGCCAGAAGGTGGAAAGAAATGTTCCGACTACAACTTTGATGGCCAAGCCTGGGGCGCCCACATGAAGGTGGAGTGCCGCGGCGCACGCTAAGCCCTATCGCTCCAACAACGGCCTTATCTCCTTTTCAAAGATCTCCCGCGCTACTATCCGGTAGTGCGGGTGGTAATGACTATTGTAACTACGGCTGTGGGTGATGGGCTGGTCTCCCTTGCCCAACAACTCCTCAATCCAGGCCTTGTCCTGCTCATAATCCGGCATCTGCCATCCTTCCCGTTCAATAATCCGCAAGATCAGATGCCACTCGTCAGCCCAGGAGATGGGCAACGCTACCGTTTGGCCGGCACTGCGGATGAAGGCGTCCGCCAGCTGGCGCACCGTCAGTCCGCCCGGCTTCAGACACGACAGATAGACCCGCACATAGTTGCCCTGAAACCCAGTCGGCTCACAAAACAGTTCGTCAGTAAGCCACGCACTGTCAGCCGTCATCTCCTGATTCAAGTAATAGATGGCCATGGAGGTGTCCGCCAACAGATGCCCCGGCCCGAAACGGTCCTGATAGAAGGTCTTGTAGATGTCCTGTAGCCGCAACTCCGGGTACTGCTCCAGCTGAGCCTCGACAATCCTCCCCACCATCACGGTGTCGATCTGCCCCCTTAGCGCAGACGACACGCCCAACAGGCAGAACACTGCCAAAAGGATCCGAAAACGAGAGGTACGATGGAACATTGACTTTAAACTTTGACTTTGAACATTGACTTTGAACTAGGCTCACCCCAGTTCTTAATTTCTTAGTTTCTTAATTTCTTAATTTTTCACTTCTATCAAGCTAAGAGGACGCAGTTTGCCCCTCCAATTCACTATTCACTAATCCCGATTAAAAATATCTCGCGTATAGACCTTCTCCTTCACATCATCCAGGACACTGTCGTAACGGTTGGCGACGATGGCATGGCTCATAGCCTTGAAGGCAGCCAGATCATTGACCACCTTGCTGCCGAAGAAGGTGCTGCCGTCGGCCAGGGTGGGCTCGTAGATAAGGACCTGCGCCCCTTTGGCCTTGATGCGCTTCATCACACCCTGAATGGAGCTCTGGCGGAAGTTGTCGGAGTTGGACTTCATGGTCAGGCGGTAGATGCCCACCACACACTCCTTCTCCTGGTTTTGATCGAAGTCGCCGCGGGTGTAGTAGTCGTAATAGCCGGCCATCTTGAGCACCTGGTCGGCGATGAAGTCCTTGCGGGTGCGGTTGCTCTCCACGATGGCGCTCATCATGTTCTGCGGCACATTGGCATAGTTGGCCAGCAACTGCTTGGTGTCCTTGGGCAGGCAGTAGCCACCATAGCCGAACGAGGGGTTGTTATAGTGCGTGCCGATGCGGGGATCAAGACAGACACCATTGATGATCTGCTGGGTGTCCAGTCCCTTTAACTCCGCGTAGGTATCCAGTTCATTGAAATAGCTGACGCGCAGCGCAAGGTAGGTATTGGCGAAGAGCTTGACGGCCTCGGCCTCCGTGCTGCCCATGAAAAGGACAGGCACATCGGGCTTCAGCGAGGCGCTACGGATAAGCTCGGCAAAGGTGTGGGCCGGCTCCTCCAGATGCGCGTCCGACTGGTCGTAACCCACGATGATACGGGATGGATAGAGGTTGTCGTACAGCGCCTTGCTCTCACGGAGAAACTCCGGGGCGAAGATGATGTTGCGACTGCCCGTGACCTCCCGGATGTGCTCCGTATAGCCTACCGGGATGGTCGACTTAATGACCATGATGGCTGACGGATTGTACTGCATCACCTGCCGGATCACGCTCTCCACCGCGCTGGTATCAAAAAAGTTCTTGACACTGTCGTAGTTGGTCGGGGTGGCGATGACCACGAAGTCGGCACTGCCGTAGGCAGCCTCCGCATCCATGGTGGCCGTCAGCATGAGCGGCTTGTGGGCCAGGTAGTCCTCAATGTAATCGTCCTGTATCGGAGACTTCCGGTCGTTGACCATCTGCACGCGCTCGGGGACGATGTCCACAGCCATCACCTCATTATGCTGAGCCAACAACGTGGCAATACTCAATCCCACATATCCGGTCCCGGCGACTGCTATCTTTTTCTTCATCATAAAAACCACTGAAAATTAGAGGGTGAAATCATGCGTCTCCACAAGTTTCTCAAACTGTTTGTTCGGGTGGATGGGATAGATCCTCTTCTGGGAGACGAGGAATAGTTCATTTTTATAGCGGAGGAGCTTCAGGTTGTCAATCATCAGGCCTTTGACCTTGATGACGTTGCCCTCAAACTGATACTCCATGCGGTTCTTGAAGGGGGTGCTCCAGAGCTGGACTTGGTAATTCTCCGACCTTTCGGCACTCTGGACCTCGTTCCGGTTGTTATCCCACACGATGACTTTAGGGGTCATCTTGTCGAGCATCACCTCCGAGGACACCGAAGTGGGCATGCCTTCATCCAGATCATCGGGATAGGCCAGCAGCAGGTCCTGGCTCTCCTCCTCCAGGGCGAGCGTATCCACCGGGAGGGTGTCGGCGGGCTGTTCCTGGCGGGCTGGATTCTTGAACTCATGGATGATGACCACCGTGTCGCGGGCACTGGTGGTGTCTCGTTCGATAATGCGCACCTCGCTGGTGCGGCGATGCAGCCCCTTCATGTTGAAGATGAGCAACATCACGAAAGCGCCCAGCAGCAGTCCTGCCAGCACACACACAAACCCGAAGAGGCTTTTTCTGGATTTCCCTTCCGGCACCGATTTCTCTTGTTCATCCATTGTCTCAAACGATCCTAAAAACAGAGTGCAAAAATAACAAATTATTGTGATTGACACAAAAGGAAGAAGGAGAAAAAATCATATCACATTTTTTTCTATCTTTGCGGCCGATTTTATAGAAAGAAACAGATATGGGTATTGGAATGCAGATCTTAGGTTTCATGGCGAGTCTGACCTTTCTCGTAGTGACCCATGAATTAGGACATTTTACTTTCGCCAAGATATTTAAAACGCGTGTAGACCAGTTCTACGTTTTCTTCAACCCCGGCTTCTCCATTTTGAAGATGAAGCGTTTTGACGGCAAGTTCCACTTCAAGTTTTTCGCCACAAAGAGCCCGGAAGAATGGGCCAACCATCCTGAGAGCACCGAATGGGGCCTCGGCTGGCTGCCTCTTGGCGGCTACTGCTCCATCAACGGCATGGTCGATGAGACCACCAAGGCTTCCGACCTCTCTTCGGAGGTGCACGACTACGAATTCCGCTCCAAGCCCGCCTGGCAACGCCTCCTCATCATCAGTGGCGGCGTGCTGGTCAACTTCCTGTCGGCCATCATCATCTACATCGCCATCTGCTTCCATTGGGGTCAGGAATACATCCCCCTGGAAAACGCCCGCTACGGCCTGGAGTTCTCCCAAGAGATGCAGGATGCCGGCTTCCGGAACGGCGACAAGGTGCTGCTCATCGACTCCACCCGTCCCAAGACGATCACGGATTTTGCCAACGACCTGTTGCTGGACGATGTGAAGACGGTGACCGTGGTGCGTGACGGACAGCAAGTGGTGTTGGACATCCCCAAGACCCTTGCCCGCAAGGTTGTGGGCGCCGGCACAAGTACCCTCTTCTGCAACTACAGAATCCCCTTTGTCATCGACAGCGTGATGCCGGGCTCCAAAGCCTGCGAGGCCGGCCTGCAACGCGGTGACTCGCTCGTCAGCCTTGACGACAGTCTCACCTTCTGCTTCTTCGACTACAAACGGGCCTTCGACAGTCACAAAGAACAACCCCTCGCCCTCCAGTTCTACCGCGGCGACTCACTCTATACCACCACCATCACGCCCGACTCTGCCGGCCTGATCGGGGTGTCCTACAAGCAACCTTACGAGTACTTCAGCACCGTCAAGGTGGAGTATGGCTTCTTCCAGTCCATCCCCAAAGGCATCTCCATGGGCTTCCACACCTTGGCAGACTATGTGAAGCAGTTCAAGATCATCTTCACCAAGGAGGGCGCCACCCAGCTGGGCAGCTTCCTGACCATCGGCAGCATCTTCCCGAAGGTGTGGGATTGGTACCGCTTCTGGAATATGACCGCCCTGCTGGGCATCATCCTCGCCTTCATGAACATCATCCCGATCCCGGGCCTCGACGGCGGATACCTGCTCTTCATCCTCGTGGAGATGATCACCGGCCGCAAGCCCAACGACAAGTTCCTGGGCATCGCCAACACCATCGGCTTCATCCTGCTCATCGCCTTGATGGTCTATGCCATGGGCCTCGATATCCGACGGTTCTTCTTCCGATAAATCCGACAAAACGATCATAAATCATTATTCATAACATAAAAAACTACCAATACAATGGAAAAATTTGATCCCGCAACCAACCTTGAAAAATTGGACAAAAAAGATGCCTACCGTGGCGTCAACCCGGCTATCTGTGATAGCGCCACCTTCATGTTTGAACAGGCCAAGACCATGACCGACACCTTCCATGGTGAGACCGAGGGCTACTTCCTCTACTCCCGCCACTGGAACCCCAGCACCCTCTCTTTGGCACAGTCATTAGCCGCCATCGAGGGCACCGAGCTGGCATGGACCACCGGTTCCGGCATGGCCGCCATCACCGTGGCCTTGTTGCATGAGGTTAAGGCTGGCGACCACATCGTGGCCAGCATGACCACCTATGGCGGCACTTTCGCTTTCTTGAACAACTACCTCAAGAAGTTCAATGTGGACGTCACCTTCGTGAACATGCAGGATCTTGATGCCGTAAAGAAGGCCATCCGCCCCAACACCAAAGTGCTCTACACCGAGACGATGAACAACCCGTTGCTGCGCATCGCCAACATCCCCGAGTTGGCCAAGATCGCCCACGGCATCGGCGCCAAACTGTTGGTTGACAACACTTTCACTCCCATGATCTTCTCACCGTACCGCTTGGGTGCAGATGTAGTCATCTACAGTATGACCAAATATGTAAACGGCATGAACGACTGCGTGGCCGGCGCCATCTGCGGCACTGCCGAATACATCAACTCCCTGATTGACGTGAACACCGGCACCGCCATGCTGCTGGGTCCCGTATTGGACACCTTCCGCTCCACCAGCATCCAGAAGAACCTCCACACCCTGCACATCCGCATGAAGAAACACAGCGAGAACGCCATGTACTTAGCAAAACGCTTCAAAGAGACCGGCATCAAGTATAACTACCCCGGTCTTCCGGAGCACCCTGACCACGAGCTGTTCAAATCAATGATGAACGAAGGATACGGCTTCGGCGGCATGATCTCCATCGACATGGGCACAGCCGAAAGAGCCAGCGCCATCATGGAGAAGATGCAGGAACTGGGCGTGGGCTACCTCGCTGTCAGTTTGGGCTACTTCAAGACCCTCTTCAGCAACTCTGGCAAGTCCACCTCCTCCGAGGTGCCCGAGAGCATCCAGAAAGAGATGGGCATGAGCGAAGGCCTCATCCGCTTCTCCATGGGTCTGGACAACGATCCCGAGCGTACCTTCCAACTTATCAAGAAAGCTATCGACGCAACCAAATAAGCATATCGCTATAAACGCAGAAAGTGGAGGCGCATCTAGCGTCTCCACTTTTTTTTTATTTTTGCGCCTCCAAATAATTCACGATCATATCATCCTTACACAATGAAAGGTTTACAGAGTGTCCTTCTGCTTGTC
Source organism: Bacteroidales bacterium (assembly GCA_017544105.1). Classification (GTDB taxonomy): domain Bacteria; phylum Bacteroidota; class Bacteroidia; order Bacteroidales; family WCHB1-69; genus F23-D06. Next base: position 54,868 of record JAFYEU010000049.1, on the reverse strand, counting down.
GTCAGCAACTGCTTTATGTTCTTTGCCTGGTATGGCAACCTCAAGTTCCAGAGCTTGCCCGCTTTCAGCAAGTTGTCGCTGCCCCTCATCATCTTGCTCAGCTGGCTGGTGGCCGGATTCGAATACTCGTTCATGATTCCAGCCAACCGCATCGGCTATGTCGGCAACGGCGGCCCGTTCAACCTATGGCAGCTGAAGGTCATCCAAGAAGCCGTTTCCCTGACCATCTTCACCATCTTGACCCTGCTTTGCTTCAGAAACGAGCACTTCAGGATCAACCATCTCATCGGCTTCGCGCTGCTTGTCCTGGCCGTTTACTTTCTTTTTAAAAAATAACCACACATCCTCGAATAAAAACACCACGTTATGCAATACACCATTCCCCCTGCCAGTTATTTTCCGTTTCTTGCTGGCGAGCAACAGATGAAAGCCCTTGCGGAGAAGATCCGCGGCATCATGCACGACTATGTCGCCACCAGCCGGCTGCAGTCCTTAGTACTGGGCATCTCCGGCGGCATCGACAGCGCCCTCTGCGCCGCCCTGCTCCGTCCCGTCTGCGAAGAGCTCCACATCCCCTTGATCGGCCGCTCCATCACCATCGAGACCAACAAGGAGGACGAGATCGCCCGTTCCATCGCGGTGGGCGAGGCCTTCTGCCACGACTTCCAGCATCTGGACATCACGGAGACCTTCTTGGCCAACAAGCAGTTGCTCATCCACTACGATGACTCGCAGCTCTCCAAGCTGCGCCAGGGCAACATGAAGGCCCGTATGCGCATGATGGTGCTCTATGATCTGGCCCAGCTCTATCGCGGCATGGTCATCAGCACCGACAACTACACGGAATACCTGACGGGCTTCTGGACCCTGCATGGCGATGTGGGCGACTATGCACCCATGCAGCATCTCTGGAAGACGGAGGTCTATGCGCTCTCCAACTACCTGCTGGCCGAGGAGACCCCTGAGCAGCAGGCTGCCCTGCAGTCGTGCATCGACGCCACCCCCGTGGACGGCCTCGGCATCAGCAACTCCGACTGCGAACAGCTGGGCGTGGCCAACTATTATGAGGCCGACCGCCTCTTCGCCGCCTACTTCCAAGGCGATGATTCCTTGAAGGAACACCCGCTCATCAAGCGTTATCTGGCAGCCGAGTTCAAACGCCACAACCCTGCCTGCATCCTTCGCGACGACCTGATATAAAACCTTGCCATGAGCACACTTCTCATCGACGCTGGCGCCACCAAGACCGCCTTTTCCGTTATCGGTGAAGGGGGCAGGCTATTCCGATGCAACACACCCGGCATCAACGCGAACTACACTCCCGAAGCAGACATCCGTGCCTCCTTTGCTCTGTTTGTCTCCAAGTGCCCAGACCTACTGCAAATTGGCACGGTAGAATACTATGGGGCTGGCTGCGCCACCACCGCCAACCAGCAGAAGATGCGCCTGATCCTGCAGGATTACTTCCCCAGCGCTCATCTGACCGTGGACACCGACTTGATGGTGGTCTGTCTGGCCCTGAGCACCGGAAGACAGTCTATCATCGGCATCCTCGGCACGGGCGCGGCCACCTGCCTCTTCGATGGCCATGAGATAACCCTTCGCCCACCTTCCCTGGGCTACATGCTAGGTGACGAGGGCAGCGGCACCAACCTCGGCAAGCATCTCCTCACCCACTATCTCCAGGGGAGCCTTCCCGAAGAATTGTCTCAACAGCTGGAAACACAATATCATCTGACCTTCCAGAGCACCATACATCGACTGTACAGCGAGCCTAAGCCGAATCAGTTCATGGCTTCCTTCTCCCCTTTCATCCATGAGCATCTCTCCCACCCCTTTATCGATGAAATGGTGACGGGCGCTTTTCGCGACTTCTTCTCCAAGCAAAAACCATACTTCCCGCCGGGCATCCCCTGGCAGCTGAGCGGCTCAATAGCCTATCACTACGAGGAACTGGTCAGAAAAGCTGCCAACGCGGAACAATGCATGGTAGAAGAGATTGTTCAAGAGCCGCTGGAGAAGCTGATAGCGGAACGCACCCAGCGCCTCCAGGACTCCGACAAATAGTTCTTTTCAGAGCCCTCTCTAATCGAAATTCAGTTCGTGTACCTGCTCTTCCTTATTCTCATTACACCCAGACGCATCGCCGGTATAGGCTGACGGGATGGGGAAGCTATAGCCCTCCTTCTGGGACTGCACGATAGCGGCATACTTCAGGTTAGGGTCGGAATAGACCTTCTGCATGAAGAGGGCAAACACAGGCATGGCGGTACGTGCGCCCTGGCCCAACGCGGTGGTCCGGAAGTGCGCGGCACGGTCTTCACAGCCCACCCAGACGCCACAGGTCAGCACCGGCGTATAGCCCACGAACCAGCCGTCGGACTGGTTGTCGGTGGTACCCGTCTTGCCGGCCAGCGGGAAGGTGATCTTGTACTGTCCGCGCAGACGTCCGCCCGTACCATAGTCCACCACACCCTGCATCAAACGCACGGTCTTGAAGGCTGTGATCTGGTCTATCGCCTCATTGGTCTTCGGGATATTGGTGAAGATGACGTTGCCATCCTTGTCGCAAATGCGGGTGATGAAGATCGGCTCCACGTAGACGCCCTGGTTGGGGAAACAGTTGATGGCGCCGACCTGCTCATAGAGCGACAGCTCACACGCGCCCAGGCAGATGGACGGCACTGAGGGAATATCGGAGGTCATGCCCATATTGCGCACCAGCGTGATGACCGCCTCGGGCCCGAAGCGCTTCATCAGATAGGCGGACACTTGGTTGAGGGACTGGGCCAAGGCCTCGCGCAACGGCATCATCTGACCCTCCTTATAGCCTCCGGAATTGTGCGGAGTCCACGTGCCTCCCGGCACCTCGATCGTCACCGGCACATTCGGCACCATGGTGCATGGATCAAACTCGCCACTCTGCATGGCCACCGTATAGACATATGGCTTGAAGGTAGAACCCACCTGCCGCTTCGAGAGCTTCACATGGTCGAACTGGAAATACTCATAGTTGATACCTCCAACGTATGCCTTCACAAAGCCGGTCTTCGGCTCCATGCACATCATGCCGCATTGCAAAAACGACTTGTAATAGCGGATGGAGTCGAAAGGCGTCATCACCGTGTCAATCATGCCATGATGGGAATAGACCTGCATGGGAACCTTCTTATTGAACTGCGCCCGGATCTGCTCGTCGGTCAACCCGGCATCTTTCGCCCGGTCATAACGCTCCGACAACTTGACGGCATTCCAAAGGATACGGTTGGTCTGCTCCTCCGAAAGATTCACGAAGGGTGCATTCTTGTTGCTCTTGATATGATTGAAGAAGAGCGGCTGCAGGTAGTCGCATACATGCTCCTTGACGGCCGCCTCGGCATGGCGCTGCATCCGGGAATTGATGGTCGTGTACACCTTCAACCCGTCACAATAGAGGTCATATTGGGAGCCATCCTTCTTGGGATGGTCAATACACCACTGCTTCAGCCACATACGAAGATATTCGCGGAAATAGGTGGCAATGCCGGCGTAGTGGGCCTGCGACTTGAACTTGGATATATCGATAGGCAATGCCTTGAGGGAGTCACAATCCTGTTTCTCCAGATAGCCATACTTCTCCATCTGGTTGAGCACCGTGTTACGACGATCCAGGGAAGCCTGATAATGGCGACGGGGGCTATACTTGGTCGGGGCCTTGAGCATACCCACCAGCACGGCCGCCTCTTCCGTGTTGATCTCAGAGGGCGACTTGTCGAAATAGGTACGGGAGGCCGACTTGATGCCGACGGCGTTATTTCCGAAATCGACCGTATTGTAATACATAGCCAGGATTTCATCCTTGGAGTACTGGCGCTCCAGCTTGGTGGCCACCACCCATTCCTTGAACTTGGTGAAGACCAGCTTGATCTTTCCGGCTTTGGGATCACGCGGAAACAGATTCTTCGCCAGCTGTTGCGTAATGGTACTGCCACCACCCCGACGATGGAAGGTCACCACGCCGAGACCGACCCTGAAGAGTGCCTTCACATCCACACCGGAGTGCTGATAGAAGCGGGCGTCCTCGGTGGCGATCAGGGCATCCTTCAACGGCTGAGACAGGTCTGCATACTTACAGTTGGAACGGTTCTCCCGATAATAGGTGCCGAGCAACTCCCCGTCTTCCGAGATGACCTCGGTGGCCAAGTTGGCCGACGGGCTCTCCAACTCCGCGAAGGAGGGCATATATCCCATCCATCCCATGGAGATGAAGAAGAAGATCAGACAGACGAAGCCCACCAGGCACAGATAGACAATCCAGAACTTTTTAATCCATGAGGATTTCTTCTTCGTGCTTTCTTTGGCTGTATTTCCAGTATTACCAGTTGTTGAATACATGATGCAGTGAATATATCTTACAAATAAGTTTTCAAAATATCAGTTGACAGATGTGATGCTGTAGGAGCTGCCTACGGTGAAAGTCTTGGAGCTTCCACCGGCATAGGTGGCTCCGGTGTAGTAGTTATGGAAGTTGGTGCCGCCGCTGATGGTGCCACCATACTTCAACGTGTAGCTGCCCGCGGTGAACTCGGGGCTGCTGAAGAACAGGATGGCTGACGAAGAGCCGCCACCGCCGCCAGGACCGCCGCCGCCACCGCTGGAGAGCGTGGGCACGTAGAAGGTCAGGATCTCAGCATTGTCGCTGTTGCGGATGATCTGGACATGATTATTGGCAGCATGGGTATATTTCAACGAATGCTGGCTGCACACGCTGGCCGTCGGGTTGGAGAACATGCCGCTGGGCGCAGTACCGACCAGCGTGCCACCCGTGATGGAGAAGGTGTTGTTGTCACAATCGAACGACTCCTCCGGGCTCTTGCTAGCCGATGCGATGGTGAAACCACCCGTGACATACATAGGGCCATTGCAGTCTATCGCATCGTTATTGCTGGAGGCGGCATAGAGGGTGCCCCCGTTGATCATCAGGCGCGAGGAGGCATTGATCGCATCATCACCCGTCGAGGTGATCGTCAGCTGTCCACCGTTGATGCTGAGGATAGCCTTGCTCTCGATGCCTTCACCTCCCTCATTGCTCTGGGTGCAGGTCACGGTGATGATACCGCTGTTGATGGTCAGGTTTCCATCACTGCGTATGGCCTTGGGATTGGAGTATTCGCCTCCCATGCCACCGGGCCAACTGCTTCCGGAGACCGTGATACGCTCACCGGAAGTGGAGACGTTCAGCACCAGGTTGGAGTCAGCCTCACCCAGCGTGCCAATGACGAGGTTCCCGTTGGAGCGGATGCCCTTGCCGCCACTGCCTGTGCTGCTGCAGACGATATGACCTCCCGTGATGGTGGTGGTGCTGTCACTCTTGATGCAACAGCTGGAATAGGAATCTTTGGTGGATCCCGACACGGTGTAGGCCGCGCCCGCGCCCGCCGTGGTGATCTCAATATTGCCACCGCTGATGCTCACATGGCCATCGGCAGAGATGCCCTTGCCCCCATGATTGCTGGTGGGCAGCGTCAACGTGATATCGCCTCCCGTGATGATGACATCCTGTTCCGCCACGACAGCCGAACAATAGGAGGGATTGTTGCCCGACGTGGTGCTCTCCAGGACCGTGGAACCGGAAGCGGTGATATGCAGAGTCCCCCCGTCAATGACCACATCCTGCGCACTCTTCAGGCCCTTGCTCTGGTTGCCGCTGCAGGTGATCGTGACCGTGCCTCCGCTGATGGTCAGCGTGCTGTCACACTTGATGGCCTTGGTGTCGGCTGCCGCCGCGGTGACATTCACGGTGCCACCCGTGATGTGCACATAGCCTGCGTCGCCATCAATGCCATCCCCGGAGGCAGCCACCGTCAACGAACCGCCTGCCATGATAAAGTAGTCGCAGTGCAGACCGTCGTTAACCGCCGAAGCGACCGTGATCGTGCCACCGTTGATCTTGATATGGTCATCACTATGGATGCCATTCTTGGCCAACCCATTGACAGTCAGCGAGCCTGCGCCCCAAAAGATCAGCTGCCCTTTACTCTGGAAAGCGGCCTTATAGGTGCTGGAGGCATGGTCTGTCAAACTGTTGTTGCCCGACAGATAGACATGCACCTTCTGATCCACCACGGAATAGATGGCCGGGCCCGTGGGGTTGGTGATGGAGACCCCCTCCAGATACAGGTTGTAACGCTTATCGCTGGTGATGTACAGATAACCGGCTGCAGTGACACCCGACACATGGTAGTTGATATCCATGATGCCCGCCGCTGCTTGCACCGACACATTTCCGCCATCGGCAGTCACCGTCACCCCAGCAGAAGCCAAGGGGTTGACAACCGTGACAGAGGTGCCGTTATAGGTGATGTAGATGTCGCCTCCTGAAACGGTGGTGTCATCTTGAAACGTAATGCTATCAATCTGGGCAAACGAGAAGGTCTGGAGACCATCTTCCGTGCTGAGCAGAGCGTTGGGACCCGCGAAGTGAATACTGTCAACCTCGGCAACGGGCACCTCAAAGGTAACTTGCCCATTGTGATGAATCTGCAACACCTCCTGGGCAAAAGAAGGGACGGTCCAGCACAACATCATCCAAAATATGGTCCATATCTTCTTCATAGCTTACTGATTTTGAAGGTTACACCATCCACTTGAAGAAGATAAAGCCCCTTGGCATAGCGCTGGACATCAACAGGCTCGTCATTCTGGCACACGCCACGCTGGAGCAACCGCCCATCGCTGGAATACAGGCTATACAAACTACGCTCGGCACGGTTGTTATGGATACGAACGTTGTCCGTGGCCGGGTTGGGATAAATACGCACCTCTGACGTCTCTATATCTCCTATCCCTGTCTCTTCTGCAAAGGTGATTTTCGAGATAGCAGAGAGAAGAAAGGAATAGGGAACGCTCGATCCTTCATTGATATACAGGTAGTTGTCTTGGAAGTAAAGCTTTCCCGCATCACTGACTGTCAAGGTCTGTTCTGCGGCAGAGTAGAAACTGATGGTCACCCTGGTTTGCGCATGTACGGGAGCTGCCAGACATGACAGACACACGACCATCATCCATATTATTATTATTTTTTTCCTCATAGGTAATTATCAGAGACTAATGTATGATAAACGGCAAAAATACAATTTTCTGATAAAACAATCGAGGAAAAAATCACGCCGCATAATTCTTGTACAGCCTCTTTCACCATTCCCAATTTTTATTATTTTTGCAGATGTATTTTTCATGGCTGGCAATCAGCGAATCGTTTGGTTGTCACCTCATTTTCACCCAAAGAACCCGACTATGGCTAAGGAGATTACCTATACAGAAGCCTTTGAAGAGCTGCAAGAGATTGTCCACAAGATGGAGAACGCCGACATCTCAGTTGACGAGTTGTCTGACAACATCAAGAAGGCCACCCAGCTGATCAAGATCTGCAAAGACAAGCTGACGAAGACTGAGAAAGAAGTGAATGAAACCATTGCCGAACTAAACGCATAATGTCCACTTTTGAACTGATAGCGCAAGATATAGAGGCCTATTGCGAGGACCACAGCACGCCGGAGACAGCGTTGCTGTATCGGCTGTATCGGCAGACGCACTTGGAGACCATCAATCCGCGCATGGCTTCCGGACAGTTGCAAGGGCTCTTTTTGGCCTTCATCGCCCGCATGATGCGTCCCCGACACATCCTGGAAATCGGCACCTTCACGGGTTACTCCGCCATCTGTCTGAGCGAGGGATTGCTCCCGGACGGGGAGTTGCACACCATCGAGATGAACGTTGAATACGAAGACCGCATCCGGGCCTATTTCGCGGAATCGGAACACGCCTCGCAACTGCATCTCCACATCGGCGACGCCCGCGACCTCATCCGTACCCTCAACTATTCCTGGGACCTCGTCTTCATCGATGCGGACAAGGAAGACTACACCCACTACTACGAAGCAATCCTGCCTAACGTGCGCAAAGGAGGCTTCATCCTGGCCGACAACACCTTGTGGAATGGCAAGGTCACCCATTCGGTGGCGCACAACGACAAAGACACCCAAGCCATAACCGACTTCAACCGTCACGTGCAGGAAGACCCACGCGTCCGCAACCTGCTGCTTCCTTTCCGCGATGGCATCATGATGATAGAAAAACTGTAAACTATGCGCATAGACATCCTGACCCTATTTCCGGAAATGTTTGAGGGCGTCCTGGGCTGCTCGATCCTCAAAAGAGCCATCGACAGACAGTACCTGGAGGTGCATACCCACAACATCCGCGACTACACCTACGACAAGCACCACCGTGCCGACGACTATCCTTTCGGAGGAGGAGCTGGCATGGTGATGATGGTAGAGCCCATCGCCCGCTGCATAGAGCAACTGCAGTCGGAGCGCACCTATGACGCCATCTACCTGATGGCCCCTGATGGGCAGCAGTTCAACCAACACAAGGCCAACTCCATGTCTATGCTGCAGAACATCATCCTGCTATGCGGACATTACAAAGGAGTGGACGAGCGCGTGCGGGAGCTGTACATCACCGAGGACCTCAGCATTGGCGACTATGTGCTCTCCGGCGGCGAGCTGGCGGCCATGGTCATCACCGATGCCCTGGCGCGCGTCATCCCCGGCGTCATCAACGACGGCACCTCCGCCCTCACCGACTCCTTCCAAGACGACCTCCTCTCCGCGCCCGTCTATACCCGACCCGCCGACTTCCGCGGCCACCGCGTGCCCGACGTGCTGCTCTCCGGCAACGACAAGCTTATCGCAGAGTGGAAGATGGAGCAACGACTCAAGAGAACCCAAGAACGCAGACCCGACCTGCTGCATAACGAAGAATGAACCGACCCGCCACATATCCGCTTTGGCAACGCCTCTACGATGACGTGCGCTTTGCGAGCAGAAGCTACCGCAAACAGCTGGCTCTCGCCAACCCCGAAGAGGCCATCAGACTGCACTACCGGCACATCTGCAAACGGCCGCTGGACCTTGACGACCCCTCGCTGATGACCGAATGGATACAATGGCTCAAGCTGTATGGCGACACCTCTCGATGGACAGAACTGTCTGACAAATACGCCGTTCGGGAATATGTGGCCGCGCAAGGCTTCTCCAACCATCTGAACGAGCTATATGCCGCCTGCGACGATGCCTCCGACTTGCCTTGGGACACCCTGCCCGACACTTTTATCCTCAAGCCCAACAACGGCTGCCATAGCAACATCATCGTGGAGGACAAACATAACGCGAACCGTCCACAGATCACCCAGACCCTGCAAAAAGCATTGCGCGAACCCTTCGGACTGACCACCGCAGAATTCCACTATCGGAACATCCAACCTAAAGTGGTGGCCGAGAGACTGCTGCACCAGCCAGACAACCCACACGGACTGACCGACTACAAAGTATACTGCATCGGCGGCAAGGCACGGGCCATCCTGACGTGCGAGCCCACTGGCAACAAGACTCCCGTCAAGACCCTATGGGACCCCGACTGGCAGGCCGTAACCGATTATAACCCACGCCCGCTCCGACAGGAAGAACTCCTCCCCCGCCCCACCGCGCTCCCCGAACTGCTCTCCGCTGCCGAAGCCCTGGCCCAGCCCTTCCCATTAGTGCGTGTCGACTACTATATCGTGGACAACCAACCTATCTTCGGAGAAATGACCTTCACCCCCGCCGGAGGCTACCGACCCTATGGGACAGATCTTTTCCTGCAAGAAATGGGCCTATTATTGACGCAAACCATCCTATCATGAACCCCTTGCATATCATATTCTCGCAAAACAGACACTTCAACATCTTCTTCATGCTGATGATGATTGCCGTTGCCACCCTGCCCTTCACCCATACCTTGTCGGTACCCATCACCATCCTGATGCTCATCAACTGGATATGGGAATGGAACTGGAAAGAAAAATTATTGAACGTAAAAGACCATCAGGCCACCAGCGTCTTCGCACTCTCCACCGCCGTATTCTGTCTTACCCTGCTCGGCCTGCTGATATCTTCCAACAAGATACATGCCCTGGCTTCCATCGAGACCTACATCTGGTTTTTAGCAGCACCTCTTTTCCTGCTCACCTACCCCTCCACGCTTCTCACCCACGAGCGCACCCGCCTGCTGCTGGTCCTATTCACCATCTCCACCATCCTGCTGTCCATGATTCTTTTTGGCGATGCGGCCGTCTATCTCCTCCGACATAGAGACCAGGAGTTCTCCATCTACAGCTATATCTCCAGCTTTTACCATCCCTCCTACCTCTCCCTCTACATCTCATTCGCCATATTCCTGCTCCTTTTCGACTGGAAGCATCGGAACCGGCATTTCAACACTGCACTCAAAATCATATACGGAGTGATTATCGTCTGCCTCTACACAGCCGTCATCAGCCTGAGCTCCAAAGCAGGACTTCTGCTACTGATAGTCCTCTGTTTCTGCTGGATCTTCTATTTGGCCAACGGCTGGAAAAAACGACTGCTGGGGATACTGGCATTCCTTTCCGTCAACCTGCTGTTTGGCGCCTTGGCCTATCAATTCAAAGCAAACCCCTTGATGCGCCTGACTTCCGCCTGGGACGACATCCAGCATTATGAAGTCAACAACTCCCACGCCTATACCAGCAGCGGGGTCAGACTCACCGTATGGCGCTCAGCTTGGGAGATCTCCAAGGAGAACCATCTGCTTGGCACCGGCACCGGCGACTTGGGAGCCGACCTGATGAAAAAGGCGGAGGAAAGGGATTATCGGAATCTGATCGGACACCACTACAACACCCACAGCCAATGGTTACAAGCACTCGCATCCTGGGGTCTTGTCGGCCTACTGGTAGTGCTGGCCTACTGCCTATACCCCCTCATTTACGGCATCCGCAAACGGGACATGCTCTACCTCACATTCTCCCTGCTCATCATCGGCAACCTGATGGTGGAAAGCATGTTTGAACGCAAAATGGGCGCTGTATTCATCGCTATGATGTACATCCTGCTATTCCTGAGAATTCCCAAAGAGGAAATACATTTCAACCTGGAATAGAACCTATTACTGCTCCTCCGTACCCTTCTCTCGCGGAATAGGGTACACAAACAGATCTTCTTTCTTGAGAGGACGATACTTGACAAGCCACCGGAAATCAGCCAACCTCCGGTTCTTATCCTCAAACTGCTGGTCGGGATATATCTTGCCATCCGGCTGGTCATAAAACCGAATCTGTTTTATCTTGTTATCTTCCAGCAATATGCGCATTTGATTGGTGATAGACGTATTGATACCGATCAAGGAACTGTCCTCCTCCTGCACATAATAGACACATTCGGCATTGTTGTCTATGTCCACTTGATATAATTTCTTGCGCTCAATGAACCCTGTGATATTGGTACCTTTCACTTGGTTAAATTCCGTATCCCGATAAAGACTGCCCACCAGGAAGGCCGACTTGCATAGCTTCACACAACTATGAATGGAGTCAACCTTGAACGAGTAGATGGTGTCGGCCGTCATCTGATACTGGTCAGACCAGACAACAGGATTATAATACAGATAGATGATGGTGTCGGTCACCACACAACTCATGGAGTCACACGCACCTTGCAGATCATGACGGTAAAACTTGGTGTGATAGTATGCAAGAGCCAACTGGGCCTCTTGGTCCTCGTTGGTATATAACTTCAAGGTATCTGCATGTAGGTATAGCGAATCTCCGTTGTCAATCAAGATCAAAAGTGCACTGTCGGTGGCCGTGGAGACGCCTCCCTTGTCATGATATTCCACATAATGGCCCCGCAAGACATAGTTCTGACTGGTATCCACCACCTCCACATGATGCCATGCCTTCCCCACATGCTGGAAACGATTGTAGTATATGCTATCCCCCTTGATCGTCTGCTGCTCCTGCTGCATCCACACATGACCCACGAATAACGAGATGTCGTTGTCTGTGTCGTACCATCCGCCTTCTGTATAACCATCTTGCTTATCGGAACAGAGTTGGGTCGGAGAGATAAAATAGACCATCTTCCGGGCAGAATTATAGCGTAATGAATCGCAATCCATCGTATAGGTCTCATTCTTCACAATCACATCATAGGAGACATAGGCATCATCCGTCTTGGTATAGTAGTGTCCTACCTTGCTGACCAGCGTGTCTGTCTCGTTGACAATGGTTCCTCCCGTCAGATAATAGCCTACATCCCGGTTCATATCGTAGGTGAGGCTGTCCGTAACCAGATAAGCCTTCCCTTTTTCCAACCTGACGGACGAAGCAATGGAGACCATCTTGGTATTTCCGTCGTAATAAACCCGATATCCATACAGCCTGACCGAATCTCCAACCAAGATACGCACCTTATCGCCATAAGCAATAATATAGTTCTCCCGTTCAAAAAGATAGGCGCTGTCGCAATATCCTCGCACATTGTCTTGGGAGAAGACCACATGCCCGATCAGACGTTGTGCACCTGGCATCAAATCTTCATCATAATAGCCCATATCCGCACGATACTTGATACGCTGGGTCTGGGCCGGCAGTTCAAACAATGACAACAGGCACACCAAGACTAATATGATCCTGTATATTCTGTGCATCAACTGTTACTCGTGGTGTCCACCGTCTGAGAAACGATTCTATCCTGCTTGTAAATAATTTCCTGATAGACCGTTCCGTCTGGATTGTAGTATATCTCCTTCCCATCCTTTTTATTCTGCTCGTAATGCGTAAGACGGGCCTTGTGTCCATTCTTGTCATAAAAAATCAAATCCCCGGCACCCTCCTTAAAGGAGCCTTCCCCCACCAACACGCCTCTCTCGTCATAATAAGTCCAAGGACCATCAAACATATCATCCTTAAAACCACCCTCTATCTTCACCTCACCATTGATATGATATGCCACATGAGGGCCGTTCTTTTTGCCGTTCTTGTAGGTAAAGACCTGAGTCCGTGTGCCATTGGGCAAATACATAACCTCCTCGCCTACAATAGTGTCATTCTCGTACACACAATAAGTATCCAACCCACCATTTTCAAAATAACGGTAAAACTCACCATTACGACGACCTCTCTTCATATCCACCTCTATCTCCAAGGTATTGGGGTTGTCAAAATAATATCGCGACTTGCCATGTTCCTTTCCCATCCGATATTGGATGGAAGACTGCAAATGTCCATCAGGATAATAGGTTTTCTCTTGCTTTGTGCAAGCAGCCAGACACAAGGCCGACAATGATAGGACAATCAAACCGGGTGACACTCTCATACTTGTAATTTTATCAAACAGAGCGCAAAATTACAAAAAAAGAAGATGACTGGGCATAGAAACTGTTGAAAACTCACAAATAAATTTGGTAACTAACCACAATCCAGTTAGAACGCCCAGAACATCTTCTTAGTAATCAATACTTAACAACTTTCGTTGTCATCACGCCCTCCGCTGTCTCAATGGTCAGCAGATAGGTACCTTCGGGCAGACTCGACAAGGACAAGGAGCGTGGCACAGGTGAGGGCCAAGAGCGCACCACCTGCCCGCAGATGTCCGTCAAGGTCATCCCGACAATCTGCAATCCGCCATCGGAAATATTCAACAGCCCATTAGTCGGATTGGGATAGCAGACAAAGGGTGTATGCAGATAGTCCAACACAGCCGTACTATCCGAGCCGCCTTCATTTTGGGTGATCGCAATATTGTTCAACTGTGTATTCCCTTTCGTGGCGGCATTCAACTGCCATCGCACATAACGAGTGTCTGGCGAAAGGCTCATGCCTGTAAAACGGGCATAGTCTGCTGTCGGGATTTCCACGTCGGTGAAGATGCCCACCAAACTCCACGACTGGCCATCGGCAGACTGCATCACCGCCAATTCGATACCCTCGTAGGCCACTGGCGCGCTCCCTCCCGTTTTGCCCTTCAAGTCAAAGGAAAGAGTTCCTGGGGAGCTGTCCAAATGCGCCACCAGGGCCGCGCGCCCGGCATTCGACGCCTCAAACTTGACAGAACCATCCGCATAAGAACTTCCCAAATAGTATCCCCTAAATCCACTCATGAGCGCGATATCTTCATGACCAGACGTGCTGTTGTCGGAGATGTCAAAAGGAAGCTGAACCAACGAGTTGGTATCCTGAATCGTAATATGCACCGTGGAGATTTCACTGTCATACATGTTGGCCTTGACCGCAAATGCCTTGATCGTCCCTGTTTGTTCAACCACAAAAGGAGCTGCATACAACAACGCACCGGTTGTCGGGTCCGATCCGTCTAACGTATAGTAAATCTGGGCACCCTCCGTAGCCGTGGTCATCGAGACCGTCTGCGCCTCATAATAGAGCCCTGACGACGGTGTGATGTGAGGGATCGCAACGCTCTCCAGCAGCACCTCCTCGCCATCAACCACCGCGATATCATCAATGCGGCAGTCTGATGTCGTAGCATTGGAAAACCGAAGATGTATCCGAGCCGCAACAGGCAACCCCTCGTAATGAATCCGATGCCACCCGGATGTGCCTGAACCGGAAGGCAAGGTGTCTGCTAGACTCAACAATGTCCACGACAGACTGTCCACAGAAACCTCCACGCGCAAGTTCCGCCCATTCTCGGCAGTCGTCTTCCTAATACCCAAATACAACCGGGGATTCGTCGCACTCGCCGTGCCGATTCCCGATACCTGGAACCACTTGACCGTGTCGTTCAACATCACATTGCCTCCTCCGGACGCCAATCCGTAACCCGACGAAGCATTGGATGTCCGGACATCACAAGTCCCGTCTCCCAAATAGACTACCTCCGTGTTCTGCCATCCCGTGTAGTTCTGAACCAAGGTGGCGGCTGACGGAGTGCCCATATTCTCCTCATAGAGGACAGTCTGGGCACTCAAGCCCGTCATCGCCATTCCCAAGAGCCATATCGGCAGGCTCTTCCAAAATGTCTTTGATTTTTTCATAATAGTACTTTTTTTAGTTTGTTTAGTTATAGTGAGCTGTTTGTATTCATCTTTCAAAGACGAGGCAAAAATACAACAATTATTCTCATTTGTCAAGTGTTTTTTAATATTTTTTTATGTTATCATTAATTTTTACACTTAATAGTTAAAATAAAGACTGATAAACAAACACCATAATAACCTCAAACGACATTGTATCGTTCTGCAAATAAGATATTTACATTGAAAAACAAACCATCTGGAAGACTACAGACAGAGCGACTGTTGATCAGGCTGAAAAGAGCAGCGCAGGGTTCGCCAAAGGAAAAAAATAAGAGAATTGCTCACTAAAAATCTCGACCTAATCATGATTTTTATATATTTGCACTCTTTTTGAAACTAATAAAAATATGGAACCTATTAAGATTTTATTCGCTGAAGATGATGTCAACTTGGCAAAAGTGCTGATGGCCTACCTGACAGAAAAAGGCTATGAGGTGAGTCATGCCACCAACGGTGAAATCGCATACGAGCTTTTCTGCCAGAACTCTTACGACATCTGCCTGATCGATGTCATGATGCCCTTGATGGATGGCTTCACGCTGGCTCAAGAGATCCGCAAGGTGGATAAAAAAATTCCGATTATATTTCTGACAGCCAAGTCTCTACAAGAGGATATGATCAAAGGGCTCTCCATAGGTGGTGACGATTACATCACCAAACCATTCCCGCGCGACGTCCTGCTGGCCCGCATCCAAGCCCTACTGCGACGCACCGTACAGAATGAGGAAGAAAGCGACATCGTGCAACTCTCCGAAAGCATCTCGTTTGACAAAAAGAGACAACTCCTGAACATCCAGGGCACCGAGAAAAAAATCACCACCCGCGAGGTGGAATTGCTGCAACTCCTCATCGAAAAAAAGAATGATGTACTGGAACGCGGTTATGCTTTAAAGAAAATCTGGGGCGATGACAGTTGGTACAACTCTCGCAACATGGACGTGTATATCAACAAGTTGAGAAAACTCTTCAAAGGCGATCCATCCATCCAGATCATCAACGTGCACGGCGTTGGATTCAAACTGATTATCTGATCCCCTCTTTCTGATACAATTGGATGGTATCGCACAACTCCTGATACCATTTCTCCCCAAACATCTGGATGAGGGGCTGCTTCAGAAATACGTATACCGGAATGGCCAACGCATCCCCATGTTGGCACGCCGACTCACAAATCGGCCAGTGATGGTAGTTCAAAGCCACGTACTTCCCCACCCTACTGACGCGTATCGGATAGAGAAAACAGGATATCGGTTTACGGAAAGGGATTTCATGGTTCTCGAAAGCCTTTTCTATGGCACATTTTGCTATTCCATCTTCATAAAACACAAATGCACAAGCTCCCTGGCCCGGCAACAAGGGAGTCTGAAACTCATCGTGTTGAAAAACAAAGGGCTCGCCGCCGTTTTCCACGACAGCGAGTCCTTCTTTGGTCATATATTTTCGATAGACGGGATAATACTCTGACAATTCAGCAGTTTCATCCGGGGCCACCGGCGCTCCCGCATCACCTTCTATACAACACTGCCCATGACATTGGGACAAATCGCAACAGAAATGGCGCTCAAAGAGCTCGTCAGACACCAGGACATCCCCGACTATCAGCATAGAATTCACTATTTCAAGCGTTTGAACTGGCAGGTGAAGTGACGCATCAACTCAGCTTCCCACGTGATCTCCAAACCGCGCTTGATCGTATCGCGACGATCATACACATTCTTCAAGGCTGCAGCAATCACGTCCATGTGATTGTTGGTATAGACACGGCGCGGAATGCACAAACGCACGAAATCGTTGCCTCCAAAGCGGTTCTCACGGGTCACCGGATCACGGTCGGCCAAGACATAACCGATCTCACAAGCACGGATACCAGCCTCCAGATACAACTCACAAGTCAGGGTCTGGGCAGGAAACTCCTCCTTCGGGATGTTGGTCAACACCTTGTCCGCATCCACGAAAATGGCATGACCACCGGCAGGACGCTGGTAAGGAATACCATATTCATCCAATTTATCTGCCAGATACTGAACTTGCTTAATGCGGGTCTCCACCATGTCAAACTCGATATTCTCCTTCAAACCGACTGCCAAAGCATCCATGTCACGGCCATTCATACCGCCGTAGGTCAAGAAGCCCTCAAAAGGAATGCAGAACAACTTGGCACCCTCATACCACTCTTTCTTTCTGGTGGCAATAAAACCACCCATGTTGACGAGACCATCCTTCTTGGCACTCATCGTCATGCTGTCCGCATAGCTGAACATCTCCAAGGCAATCTCACGAAGAGTCTTGTTGGCATAGCCCTCTTCACGGGTCTTGATAAAATAGCAGTTCTCGATGAAACGGGCACTGTCGATATTCACCGGCACACCATATTTGTGACAGAGCTCACAGGTTTCCCGGATATTCTTCATGCTGACAGGCTGCCCACCCACGGTATTGTTCGTAACCGTAAGCACCATGAACGGCACATTGCCCTTGTTCTCCACCAGCACCTTCTCCAGTTTCTCCAAGCTGACATTGCCCTTGAAAGGAACTTCCAACTGGGTATCGTAAGCTTCCGGAACCGTCACATCGATAGCAAATGCCTTACGGCTCTCAATATGACCTTTTGTGGTGTCAAAATGGGCATTGCCAGGAACAACATTACCCGGTTTCACAAGGTAGGAGAACAACACATTCTCCGCTGCACGGCCTTGGTGCGTAGGAATCACAAACTCAAAACCAGTGAGTTCTGTAATCGTGTCTTTCATGTGATAGAATGAACGGGCACCACCATAGCTCTCATCACCCATCATCATAGCACTCCACTGGCGATCACTCATCGCGCCGGTACCTGAATCCGTCAAAAGGTCAATATAGACATAATCACTTTTGAGCATAAAAATGTTCTGATGGGCTTCTTCAAGCCATCTTTCTCTTTCTTCACGGGTGGACTTTTTAATAGGCTCCACCATTTTAATTTTCCAAGATTCTGCAAAAGGTAATTCCATATAGTTATAGTTATTTTATTGATTTATAATTTATTGTATTGTTGTCACTTTAGGCGGATTGACACCGTAGTCAATGGTTCGGATCAGTTTCTCCTCAGGATCATAGAAACTCCAGACCCCTACGCGCTCCCCCTTGTCATACTTACCGGTATACATCACATTCCCATTCTCATAATAAACGGTGTACTGGCCTTGTTCTTTCCCATTCTCATAATAGGCCATCGTCTGTACATTCCCGTTCTGATGATAGGCATACCAAAGTCCTTCACGCTCCTGGTTGGAGAGGTTGCCCTCGTAGTAAGTCTTGTTGTTGGGATAGAAATGTGCCTCATAGACCACCTCGTCAGTCGGCTGTCCCAGACTGTCCAAGGCATAATAATAGATGTCACGGGGCGACTTGTCGTCGTATGAAAGCGCTGTTTTCGGCATCGCCATGGAGTCTAACCGCTCGATGGGCGGGAACTGATGAAGCGAGGATAGATCCGAAGACACCCCATTCGTCAAAGTCGCTTTTTGATGAGGCGCACACAAAGCAATGACCGCGGCCAACACGACAATAATCAGCAGACCAGCCAAAGCCAGCAGCCAGCTACGATCGGAGCGTTTCTTGATTTCTTGATGATTGGCCATAGCTTATTTTTTCTTTTTAAAGGGCTTATTCAAAGCTTCCAACACTTCAGAGGTGATATCTCGGGTAGGATCTGCCAGAATCAAATTACTGCCCCCACCATACGTCATGATAAACGAGGCATTTCTCTCTTCATTAATGCGTTTCGTGACGGCAATCAACGAGTCTTGGATTTGGGATAATGCAGCCGTTGTGCGGGCTTCCAACGAGGCCAAAGCCTGCTCGTAGTCCGATTGCAGCTGCGCGCTCTCCTGCTGCAGAGAAGCCTCCGCATACTGGGCCTGTTGGGCGTTCAACGAGCCAGACTGGATGTTTTGCTGATAGTTCCGCAATTTCGTCTCCAACGCCTTCTGACGGTTCTGGAACACCACCTCTTTTTTGCTCTTTTCAGCATCAATGCTATCCGTCAAGATCTTCACCATCTCGTAGTTAGCATTGATAGAGTCAATATTCACATACAGGATATCACCGTTACCCGGAGTCATGTTTGCTATGGCGACATTGTCGGCGCCCGACTTCTTGTGCGCATTCGGACGACCTTTGGCATATAAGACAAAAAGGGTGATGACCGCCGCCAACATCAGCAGGTCAAAAAGCAAACGGGCAATGCACAAGCCTTTATGACAATGAGGCTTGCAGACAGATTCGTTCACCTCATCCTTCACCGTCTCCATTTCAGAAGCAGGTTGTTCCGTCTGCACATCCACGATAGTTTCTTCCATCTTCTCTTCTTCAGGTTTATTCATCTCTTCCTGTTCCATGTTATTCTCTGTTCTTTTTTGTTAAATTAATATGATACACAATGATTAGTTTCCGACATCTGAAATATACTTGATACGCATGATACGAATCTCCTCCAAAGTATACTCGTCATCGCCCAGAATCTCCAGCGCGAGTTCCGGGGAATCAGATTCTGCATTGGCAAAATAGTCCAAGATCTCTTCTTGATGGTACTCATCGATCTCCTCTTCAATATAATAGGAGATATCCAGTTTGAGTCCGGAAGAGACAATCTTCTCGATGTCCGTGAGCAATTCGTCCATATCCAGACCTTTGGCGATGGCTATATCCTCAAAGTCCACCTTCCGGTCAATGCTCTCAATAATGAACACTTTGACGGCAGACTCTTTCGGCTTGGTCTTGAAGACAATGTCCTGCGGGCGTTCAATCTCGTTCTCTTCCACATATTTCTTGATCAGATCGACGAAACGGCGGCCATACTTCTGGGCTTTGCCTGCGCCCACGCCCACCACCTTCTGCATCTCGTTCAGCGTGATCGGGTATTGGATACACATATCCTCCAAAGAGGGGTCCTGGAAGATGACAAATGGCGGCAAATTCTCCTCTTGGGAAATACTCTTTCGCAGGTCTTTCAGCATGCCAAACAGCACTTTATCGAAAGCCTCGTCCATACCTCCGCCCACATTGTCCAAGATCTCATCTTCATCCTCGTCCCCCTTGTCGGGTTTCGTCGTCATGATATTGTACGGATTGGTGAGGTACTTCTCCCCTTTGGGCGTTATCTTGAGTATTCCATAATTCTCGATCTCCTTCACAATCAAGCCCTCAAAGATGGCAATACGGATGATGTTGGACCAGAACTTGGCATCATAATCCATGCCTTCTCCAAACTGTTTGAGCTTGTCATGCTTGAACTTCACCACGGAAGTGGTCTTGTTGCCCGTGATGATATCCACAATCTGATCCTCTTTGAACTGTTGCTTGACAGTCTGAATCACCTCGATAGCGAGCATGATCTGCTCGTTGGCATTCATCTTGGGTTTGGGATGGTTGCAATTATCACAATTATGGCAATTCTCTTCCGTATATTCCTCTCCAAAATAGTGCAGGATATGTTTTCTTCGGCAATTGGTGGACTCTGCGTAGGCTGCAGTCTCTGCCAGAAGTTGCTTGACAATCTCTTGCTCGGCTACCGACTTCTTGGTGGAAAATTTCTCCAGCTTGCGGAGGTCCTTATTGTCATAGAAGGCAATACAGATACCCTCGCCATCGTCACGGCCGGCACGTCCGGTTTCTTGATAATAGCCCTCCAGACTCTTGGGCATGTCGTAGTGGATGACAAAACGCACATCCGGTTTGTCAATTCCCATACCGAATGCAATGGTAGCCACGATCACATCGGCCTTCTCCATCAGAAAGTCATCCTGGTTCTGAACACGGGTTTTGCTGTCCAAACCAGCATGATACGGCAGAGCCCGGATCCCGTTCTCCACCAGCATGGCTGCCAGTTCCTCCACCTTGTTACGACTGAGACAGTACATAATGCCAGACTTACCAGGGTGTGACTTGATAAAACGAACCACCTCCTTGTCGATGTCTTTGGTCTTTTCCCGGATCTCGTAGTAGAGGTTGGGGCGGTTAAAGGAGGAGATATAGACATCCGCCTTCTCCATCCCCAGGTTCTTCATGATGTCACTCTGGACTTTAGGGGTGGCGGTAGCGGTCAACGCAATAAGCGGGACTTTCTTTCCTATCTGATTGATGATTTCGCGAATCCGGCGATACTCAGGTCTGAAATCATGGCCCCATTCTGAGATACAGTGGGCTTCATCAATTGCGTAAAAGGAGATCTGTATCTCTTGGAAGAGCTTCACATTCTCCTCTTTGGTCAGCGATTCGGGAGCCACGTACAAAATCTTGGTCTTCCCGGCGAGCAGGTCCTGACGCACCTCCGTGATTTCGGCCTTGGAGAGAGAAGAATTGAGGAAATGAGCCACACCGATCTCCACGCTGAAGTTGCGGATAGCATCCACCTGATTCTTCATCAGGGCGATCAAAGGAGAGATGACGATAGCCGTGCCAGGCATCATCAACGCCGGCAACTGATAGCACATGGATTTACCACCGCCGGTCGGCATGATCACAAAACAATCCTTGCCTTTGAGCACCGACTTGATAATCTTCTGCTGGTTGCCTTTGAAAGTATCAAATCCAAAAACCGACTTGAGGGTCTTCTGTATTTCTTTATCAGTATAGGCACTTTTCATAAGCAATCGTAAACTTGGTTATGGTTTCTTGATACAACTTCTTTGAACTTGAATCGGATTACAAAAATAAAAAAAATATAGAATTGACAAATAAAAACCAGCCCTATTCAAAAAAAAATCTTTAGTATTCGGTATCCTTTACAAGATAGCGAGTTACATACGATTTGATGCCAGATTCCAACGAGTAAAATGAACGGTGGTAGCCTGCTTTTCTCATTTTATTCATCTTGGCTTCGGTGAAATATTGGTATTTGTCACGAATATCCAAGGGCATATCCACGAACTCGATTTCGGGTTCCAGCTTCAGTGCGCGGAACGTTGCACAAGCCAAATCCCAGAAAGAACGAGCCCGCCCAGTACCCAGGTTGTAGATACCGCTCTGCGGATGATGGTTCATAAACCAATACAGGGCCCTGACCACATCTTTCACATAAACAAAGTCACGCAACTGCTGGCCATCCTCGTATTCCGGCCGATGGGAACGAAAGAGCTGCATAGAACCCGTTTCCCGGATCTTCTGAAAGGTGTGCAGAATCACAGAACTCATTCTGCCTTTGTGATACTCATTAGGTCCATAGACATTGAAGAACTTGAAAGCATACCAATAGGGAGGCGTCTTAGCCTGCTTCTGTACCCACTTGTCAATCTCATTCTTGGACTTTCCGTATGGATTTAGGGGTTGAAGACGATATGAAAGAGCATCATCATCCTCATAACCCAACTCACCGGCGCCATAGGTGGCCGCCGAGGAAGCATAGATCAACGGTATCCCATACTCAGACGCATAAAACCATATCTTGCGGGTGTATTCCACGTTCAGTTCCTCGAAGATGGAATAGTCAAACTCCGTGGTGTCGGTGCGGGCGCCCAGATGGATGATGAAATCCACATCGCGCGCATGCTTCGGCAACCAGAGGAAAAAGTCATTACGATGAATCTTGTCCAGATACTGTTTGGTCTCCCAATTGCGGCGTTTTGCCTCTTTCGAGAAATCATCCACCATCACAATGTCAGTCCGCCCCATCTCATTCAATTTGGCGACCATGCAACTTCCAATAAAACCGGCAGCACCGGTAACGATAATCATAGGCTTGGTTTTTGTTGGTGCAAAAGTAAAAAAAAACGGACATCAAAAGATGCCCGTATAAGGAAAATTATGAAAAAGTTAGATTTGATTAGAATTCCCAAAGATCGCTCTCCAGTGTGCGCAATTCGTTGGTAATTCTTTCGGATTCGAGGCGCTGGTCACGGGAATTGGCGATATAGTCGGCAATCTCACGATCATAGCGGTTGGCCTCCTTGTAGATCAAGCTGGAGAAGTCACGCTTCCAAGTCAGCAGATCGTCAAAGGAAAGACGCTGAGCGTTGTTCTTCACGTTAAAGACTTCCTGTTTGGCCAGGAACGGTCTCAACTCAGGATAATAGATGTAGCCGATACGTCTTTTGGTCGGTTTGCCTTCCACGGCCTCCTCATCCTGATCCTCCTGGTCATCGTCAAAGACATTGGAGGAGGTGTTCGGACGCACATACTCCAAAATCGGTTCCAAAGTGATGATCTCATACTTGAGTGTGGATGTCTGCTTGTCAAAATACCACACTTCCTTGATGTTATAAGAGACAATCTGTTTGGGCTCGAACTGGATAAAGACCTCCTTGTCACCAATCACATCACCGGTCTCAATATCGATATCATCGATAGTGTAGGAGACGGAGAGGGTGCTGGCTATATCCTCCCGCGGAGTCGGCATCAGACACATATCATCCGTATAGACGGGCAGAGTGCCTTCGCTCTTCTCGGGATTGGTCATATCCACAGCATCAAAAATCGTCTGTGCAAGGCTCTTCCAAGTACCTCTTACCTCCGTCGGGAAATAGAGCACATGGTTAACCTTTTCGCGCAGATCTATCGTTCTCCAAATGGTGTAGTAATACATCACGTCAGCTTGACGGATGGGGGCATAGGGCACCGGATCGGAGAAATCGCCCACATCAACCTGTTCCCAACGATACTCAGCCGGGGCACGGTTGATAGGCTGGTTCATAGTGCTACCATCTTCATCCTCTTGTGCAAAGGCGAACGAGACAGCAAAAAGTCCTAATAACAAAAAACCTAACTTTTTCATAATTCTTATTTGTTACAATTTATCGGATACGAACGGAAAATTCATCCAATGTACGAGGGCCAGCAGCAGAGTTGACCTTGATGTTGGTGAAATAGATCACCGTATTGGCAGGAGCCTTGTTGATCTTGGCTTTCACAGCCTCAGACAAAGCACCACCTTGGCAGGAAATGGCAGGATCTTCCATACCTTTGCTGACGAAAATCACCTGATAGGAGGTCACGTTCCACCTCAACTCATAGACAAAGTCTTCAGGCATGACAGCACGAAGCACCGGGTTGGCAGTCAGCTCGGATTTGGAACGCTTGCCACCGCGGATGTTGGCACCTAAGACGGCACGAGGATCCGGAACCTTCTTGACACGGAATTCGGTAGAGCCGAGGGTCTTGGTGGATTCGCCCAACTTGGCAGACACAGAAGCAGAAACGGTCTTGCCAATCATAGAAGAGGGAACTGTCACATTGAACTTACCTGCGCCTTGGGAAGAAACGGAGCAGCCAGGGAAGGAGATAGACAGCTTGCCAGGATCCACAGGAGCAGATACGGAAACAGGGTTCTCGATACCGGCATAGAGCACGTTCATCTTGTCGGCGGAAATAACGGCAGAAGGTTTCAGCACAGAATATTTATCCTTAAAGCCATAATATTTAGGTTCACCACTGGGATCCTTGATCATGATCAAGCCGGCATAGCGCTGTTCGCCAACGGCACCGGCAGGCAGTTTCAGTTTCACCAAACCATTCTCGCCTTGCAGCTCTTGAGCACCGCCAAGGCCAGCCTCGGTCAACGTGTCAGCACCCATCTTGTACCATACCTTGGGGCTGGACTTGGTATCCCAAGCAGCCACGATGATGTCAGCCTCATAGTTGTCACCCTGGAACACCATCTGGGATTTCGGGATGGCACGGCCCTCCACGTGGTCAAACTTGAAGTCGTCAGCGCTGATTGACTCTTTCAGATAGGTCAGCATGGAAGACTCTGCATTTCTCACTTCACCCACCGTCTTGTTCAACAAGGTGACGGCAGCAGCGGAGATGATATGATCGAAGTTATGCACTTCCCAGTTTACTTTCTCACCAGTCAAGGACTTGACCTGTTGGTCCACATTCAAACCGATAATTTCGGAAAGGCGTTCGCGATCTTCCTTCTTGGCAAGTTTGAGGATATTCTTCTTGTATTCGAGCAGCTTCTCTTTCAGTTGGACCGCACGGGAAGGGTTCTGGGTCGGATCCTCCAGCATGAAGAAGGTCGGCTTGTCAAAATTCTCCTTGGCAGTGATGGTAGCCACCGTCTTTGGAACTTTCTGGATTTTGCCTTTGTCGTCTTTCACTTCAGCAAGGGTATCGCCATCCACATACATGATGAGGTCGCGGGAAAGAGCCTCAATATAGTTGACCATGTCGTTGGTCTCTTTACGCAATTTATGCGCATTGGTATAAGCATCGTGAATCTTAGCTTCACCGAGAATGGCCTTCTGGTTCTCGAACCAGTTGTAGTCGCTGGCATTCTGGCGAGTGGCATTTCGAGTAGAGGTCACCAAAGTATCGTCCACGACGATGAACGCATTCAAGATGTCAGCAGACACATTCAATGCCAACATTGCCGTATAGACCAGATACATCATCTGAATCATTTTCTGTCTCGGGGTCTCCGGACAATTTGTTGCACCCATATCTTATGTTTAAAGTATTAGTGAATAAAAATGATTATTGCGTCTTGAGATAAAGCTTATTTGCTGGGGGTTTGGCCCATAGCGGCAAGCATGTTGCCATAAACCTTACTCAAAGCGGAGATGTTGTTGGTTAACTTATCCATTTCAGACTTGTAGTTCGTCGTCTGCTCGTAAGCGGCAGCCATCTGGTTCACAGCGGTGGTGGCTTTCTTCAAGCTCTCCACGTAAGCGGTGGATGCAGAAGCGTCCGTTTCGAGAGAATTGGCGATCTTGTCATATTTGAGCGTCATATTGCGGACAGATTCGGCGGCTTTGGTCAGGTTGCCCACGAAAGCGTCGGAAGCAACGGTAGCATCAGACATACCAGCCAGTTTCTTGGCGTTGTCGCCGAGGTTTCTCATACCGGTAGCAAGACTTTCAATAAGATCGGGACCAATCTTGGCCTCTTCCAACATCTTGTCGAGCTGTTGGGTAGGAGTTTCACCAGCGATTTGTTTTTTCTTCTTTCTTTCAGTGACTTCGATTTCCTCACCGGTAGCCAGTTCCGGATAGACCAAGGCCCAGTTGAACTCCATGTGAGGCGGTTCAAAAGCGGAAAGGAAGAAGATGATGGATTCCGTGAACATACCGATCATCAACATGATGTTTGCACCCGGCCAGTGTAAGATTTTAAACAAGGCACCTACGATAACGACGGCTGCGCCCCAGCCATACAACTTGGCCATGAAGTTCTTGTAACCATTTGATCTAACTAATCTGTCAATAAAATTCATTGGTTTAAATTTTAATTAAGTTAATGATTTTGTGAATTAAATAGATTTCTAGTAAACATGAGAGGCACTTCTGCTGGAGTTATCTCCTCTCTGACGGCCCATAAAGGTTTGAACATTACGGAAACCTACGTAAGACTTACAGGTATCCTGATATTCAAAGGTACGGGCATAAACGGTCGTGTAATAGCTTACATCTTTCCAGGAACCACCGCGGATCACTTTTCTCTTCTTGGCGGGGGAGTCATCTTTCTTAGCATAATACACATAAACCGGGTTCATGTCGTGCGTGAAGTTGGTGGCGGACTTGTCGAAAGCGTCCTCACACCACTCTGCCACGTTGCCGGACATATCGAAGAGGCCCCAGTCGTTGGGATGATAGTGGGCCACAATGCTCGGATAGAAGTTGTCATCGGCAATATAGTTACCTCTTTGAGGTTTGAAGTTGCTCAGGAAGCAGCCGTTACGGTTGGCGGTGTAGATACCACCCCACGGATAGGTAGCCAACTCATTGCCACCTCTGGCAGCCCATTCCCATTCAGCCTCGATCGGAAGTCTGAACTCTTGCTCATTAGCGTATTCCTTCGTAGCAAGCCAGGACATACGAAGATGGGTTCTCCAATAAGAGAAAGCCTTGGCCTGTTTCCAGCTAACACCTACGACAGGGTAATTATCATATTGAGGGTTAGCAAAATAGTTCAGAACCATCGGCTCATTGTAGGAATAGACAAAGTCGTGCGCCCAACACAAGGTATCCGGGTAGATATTGACCACCTCATGTCTGATAAAACGCTGATAGCCCGTACCCATACTGCTGGGACGATTGGCATACAAACCACCATATTCTGTAGGTTCCTTTTCGAACTCCTTGGTAGCCGCACCGAACTGGTCGGGATCTTTGGCATCGCGGAAGTTGCGATAATCATACCACCAATACTCAAAGTTGTACATGGAGACATTGGTCGTATTGGGACGATAGTGATAGAAACGGGTATTAACCTTGTTGAACAAAGGACTGAGCGCAGCCTGCACCTCCTCGTTCTCGGAATCCCAAGGGATCTCCTCTTTCCAGTTAATCAACTTGGGCTCTATCAACTCACCCTCGTTCTCACCTTTCTTGTATTTCTGGTAGTGACCATACTTCTCCTCTTCCGTAATCTCAGCCTCACCTAACAGCACATGGGCGATGGAGTCACGAACCCAATACACGAACTGGCGATACTCATTGTTGGTAATCTCAGTCTCGTCCATATAGAAGGCCTGAACGGTCACATTCTTGGACTGCTGAGTCATGGCAAACGGCACATCCTCATCACCGCCACCCATCACATAGTGACCGGTCGGGACATAAACCATGCCATAAGGTTCCAAATCCAAAACGTCGGGACGATCCTTAACGCCAACAAGCTGGCCGTCACCGCCATTCTTACAGGATGCAAAAACAACAAGCATCGCTGCGACTAGAATAATTACCCTTTTCATATTGATATAAGATTTATATTTTCTATTAACGTAAGTTTGTTCACAAATATTGTGGTTAGTATCTATTTTTATAAATATAACGCGTGTTGCCATAACCGGAGAAGATCTCTGGTCTATAAATATCGAAGCAGTATCTAACCATCACCTCGATATCGCCAAAGCTTCTATTAGGACGGTATCCCAGCGTGTTCGTAGTGAAACCGTAGGAGATACCGGCGTCCAAACCTTTCAAATAGACATTCGAAGAATTGTAGAACGGACGTGCGCCGAACATGATGTTGACAGCATCCTGAAAACGATAGCTGAGTCCGCCCCAGAAAATGCCATTGTAACGCACCAACGCCATGATGTCGAACTGGAAGGTTTTGAAATCCGTCTTCACCAAAGCTTGAGGAAGCAACTCCCAGTTCGGGTTGGCGGGAATCACCCACGTGTATCCACCATGCGCATACAACTGGGGATTTCTCATGGATCCGTGATCACCGGATACACGCAGCACCTGGTTCTTGTCGAAAGCACTACCGATCTTCGTAACACCCAGACCTGCATACCATTGGTCGGATTTATACAACAATCCGAAATTGAAATCCAAATCCATCGTGGACTCGCCCAATTGATCAATGGTAGGATCTCCCGGATTGATCGGACGATATTTGTCTGCGTCAATAGCTTGATTATACAATGCAACCTGGGCTCCAATTCCCAAATGACCTCCTCCAATGCGCAATTTGTACGCATAGCCCAACTTGACATCAATATTTTGATAATAACCTATGCGGTCGCTCACCAACGAAACGCCCAATGAACCATGCAGTTTCTTCAGATAAGACTCAATATTGAGGAGGAAATCCTGCGGAGCCGTCTTGTCTTTCTGCATCTCTCCAGAG
Source organism: Bacteroidales bacterium (assembly GCA_017544105.1). Classification (GTDB taxonomy): domain Bacteria; phylum Bacteroidota; class Bacteroidia; order Bacteroidales; family WCHB1-69; genus F23-D06. The sequence continues at coordinate 26,371 of JAFYEU010000049.1, read as the reverse complement.
TCATTATAGTACACATCATTCCAAGCGGTATATTTGCTTCCGTACATAGCCGTAAAACACAATGTGTTATTCTGCTCCCCTATGCCTCCAGCATTATAATAGGAGGTTGCCCATGGAAAAAGTGTAAATTGCACATCATCCTGGGCAAAACTTTTCACAGTAAAAAACATTGTGATCAATGCCAAAATACCGATTCTGATGGTCCGAATATTCATTATATAATTCTTTTAATTATCCATACAACTTCCTAATAGTCAGTTCAATATGTAATCTCAAGAAGTACATCCTCATAGTCTGAGGATTAGTATTATACTTCATTTTTGAGAAAAAGTTACACACTAAAACTCACAATTAGAATTTTAAGCGCCAAAAATACAACATTTTTTTTTGTCTCAACCATATCGTGAAAAAAAAATATCGACAAAAAGCGCAAATAGCTATAACTGCCTGAATATCAATTGTAAAAAAATAAGTTAGGATAAAAAGATTCAACCAAATGGATAACAGGTCAGAACTGTGCCCGAACAGTCACATTCCCGGTATGCACCACCCTATGCCCCTGCGAAAAACGGCCTTCGTAATAGAGCGCCAGCTGCAGGTAACTGTTCAAAGAGAGTTGATAACGAAGCTCCCACAAGGCATTCTGCCCGACGGAAAGACCCTCCAACATCACATAATGCAAGGAGGTGTTGGGCTCCACATCGCCCCGGATAAAGACATATTGAACGGAACTGGTAAGCACACCGTAGCGGGCAAAACGAAGATCCGCGGTCAGCGAGGCTTTATGCTCATTCATATAGGCTCCAGAACCGGTTTTCTCCCGTTTTTGCATCCAGACATAATCCGCGGTCATCGTATAGGCATTGCGGTATTGGAAGACCACCTTCCCTTCCACCTGATGCTGTGAAATCTCATAACAGCGGGCGGACATGGCCTCCGACATGTTGCCTGTGATCTTGAAAAAGTACCCGGTCTGAAGCCGTAACATTTTTGAGGGAGCGCTTTTCACAAGCAGGTGATGGAGTCTGACGGACGATCTTTCAAACCCATAGTAGAGCAAGTTTTTCTGCTGGCCTCTCTGATAGATATAGTCAAATGCAAATATAGACGAGCTGTTGTTGAAGGAGAGTGTATTGTTGAACAGCATATTGCTGGAAATCAAGTTGGTGTCCTCCAAATGGGTATAAAACGGGTTCATCATAGGCCGCATATCCTTCTGTTGGGAACGAAACATCGCCACCTCGGAGAAACGGGCCAGAAATTTGCGGAAACCGGCAGGCTTGTTCCACAAATTAGCGGGACGGAACTGTACCGTCTGCGTCAACTGGTTATTGAAGGTATTGATATAGTTGTTGCTTGAAAGGAAGACTTTGATATAGTCGGCCTCATACTGGAAGGCGGCCAATTCAAACTCCTCGAGTTCTTCAATCCCATTGCCGTTGTAGTCGTTCCAAACATGGGTTCCCTGTCCTGGGGCGACCTTCAGGAACGTGAAGACCTTTTGTTGTTCCATGCCGCTGCCAAGTTCGTAGTATGTTTGGAACAACAGTGATTTTTTGAAAAAGCGTCCTACATAGTCCAAATTCCCGACAAAATAGTGTTCAGGAGCAGCCTGACTCGTCAGTCGCTGGTTGCGATAGGTGCCTTTCAGGGTCAGCTGGTGATTTTCCCATTGTCGCATGGAATACATAGCCTTGGCTTCATGAATGACGAGATGCAGCTGCAGATCAGCGGTGTCGGGACTCCACTCCAGCCGGTTTATATAGGACAGTTGGAAGAGGTGTTTCGATTGTTGAGGATTGTTGCGGAGATAAGCCTCCACCTCATGAAAGGCGAAGCTGTTCGCGCGCAGGGTGTCTGTGGCGACATCACTAAAAAGATTATGCTCCATCAGGTCCCGCACCCCGACCTCCATTTGTTTGAATGTATAGCCCAACTGATTGTCGGATGTCCAGTAGCGCGTGTGTTGGATCGAGTCCTCCGAATGGAGGAAGGTGGTTCTGGTGTCAAAACGGAAACCTTTCCATCGCTGATGGGAGAGCACCTCATGACGCAACGCATAGAGGTGCTGGAGCTGGGAGAACCAGTTCAAGGCATAGCTAGTAGTGCTGTATGAAGGCTTTTCAACGGTCAGCCCGACATGGAGCATCTGCTCCGAATAGGGCGTGGAATCTTGTGTTGACAGGTTGAAATCACGGGCGAACTCCACTTCTCGGAAACGCTCTATGGCATGGAAATACTTATGCACGAACTGCCATTCCACCTCGGAGAGAAGTCGCCATGCAGAATTCTTATCGGCATTTTTCTGCAAAGGCTGGAGATGCTTGGCGGCCAAGTGATACGAAAAACCCACATTGTCTTTATCGTCTTGTTTGGAGAAAAGATTCTGGTCATATTGGGAGAGCGCAAGTTCATTTTCCAACGAAAAGCGATCGGTAAACTGGCTTTCGGAGGCAATCGTCAGCATTTGGGCCAACTTGGGGGTTGTAAGTAACACAGCCGCCTCATAATCGCCTTGCGGTTGTCCGTCCACGGGCGCCACCCAAGCGAACACCCTCCCGTTCGTGGTGGAACTCTGTAGCTGATAAGAACCCTTGTGGGCACCCACATAGGTGAAGGCAGGAGCATACACGGTCTGAGAGGGATCGGCTGTATAGACAAAGACACCTTGGAAGGTCTGCCCGTCCACCACGGTATCGCGGCGGGCATATAAGACACGATCATGGGTGAAGGGAACAGCCTCAAAAGAGCGGTAGGGCACGGCGGTTCCATGGTCACCCACCTGCGACAGGAAGAGCTTCTGCACATCGGACAACTCAGGCTGCAACGACTGGCTTTTCAGATCCTGATATTGGTAAAAATTGACATGCAATTGGTGACGACCCTTCTGAAAATCGTTGTACGAATAGAGTGCATAACGGGAATAATGACGGTCGGAGTATTCAAATTCCACGATCACACGTTTTTCCGCTGCCATCAGCATGGCGGGCGTGAAGGTAAGTTCCGCCGTATTGTAGTCGATGACATAGTCGTTATCCAAACCGCGGGTCAGCAGTTTTCCATCCACATAGACCCGTTCGGAACCGGCAATGATGACGATGCCCAGTTCTCCGAACTCACCGGTGAGCTTGTAAGGGCCCTGCACGCCGGTCTGGGGCTGGATGGTCTGTTGCACAAAATGGCCTTTGGCAACGCCCCCGCCCAATCGGTTCACCAGCGTCATGTCCTGTTTGAAAGAAGTCCGCACCAATCCTTCCATACCCAACAGGCTGCCGGTGGTGAAGAGAAAGCGGCTATGCGGCGCCGGAAGCTCTATGTCGCCGCCACAGACTTGGGCCTTATCCTGAAACATTAATTTAATATATACATTATTAATATTGTTTATATTCTGCGTATTACCTTCGGGCTGGATTGGGATATTTTTATCTGATATAACAGCTTGGATCTGAATATTATCCGACACATAACCAGACAGTTGCAAATTCAGGGAAGAGTTCAGGACCAGATCTTGGCTATTGCCCACAGAGACACCACGGGAGATAGAGCCGGAACTTATCAGGCGGGAATTGTCTTCGGAAGGATCGGATGACCACGAAGGGTACTCGGGAACAGAAATGGCATAGGGAGTTGCGGACTCTATCAGAGACCTGTCTTTATGGAACAGCGGTTTGGAGAAATCCATCTGATAGGTTTGATATTCATAGGAGAGGGTTGAGCCTATGAGGGTGGAGTCATAGAGGTAGAGGGTGGCGGCGATAGGATCGAGTTTCCAGCGGCTAGGGGCCGTCCCGACGAAGCGGAAGGAGCCGGGAATGACGGAGAGGGTATCCAGGCGAAAGGAGAGTGATTCCACAAGATGATGGGCGAGGCGGGGCGCTCGACCCTCTTGGGCCGACAGAAATGAGGTATACAATAATATTATAAGTAGCAGTCTAAAACGGGCCTTCATCCATGCAGAAAAATGAGCATACAAATAAACTATTTTTTTTTATAACTTGCTTTTATCATTTTTCGTATTTTTGCATTTTCTTTATAGCAAATCTTCATACGAATGGAAAAAATAGAAAGCAGCATTAAAAAAGACACCCGCTCCGGATTTGGTGACGGCTTAGTAGAAGCGGGCAAACGGAATCAGAATGTATTTGCGCTCACGGCAGATGTGACCGGCAGCGTCAAGATGGGGGGATTCAAAGCCGAATTCCCTGATAGATTCATCCAGGTCGGCATTGCAGAGGCCAACATGGTCGGCATTGCCGCCGGATTGGCATTAAGTGGGAAGGTTCCCTTTGCGAGCACCTTCGCCGGCTTTATGACCGGACGTGTGTACGATCAGATCCGGATGGCCGTGGCCTACTCCAACCTGAATGTCAAGATTTGCTCTTCGCACGCCGGCCTGACGGTAGGTGAAGACGGAGCTACACACCAGATGATGGAGGATATCGGGCTCATGAAGATGCTGCCCAACATGGTCGTGATCAACCCTTGCGACTACAACCAGACCAAGATGGCCACCATTGCGGCGGCGGAGTACAACGGACCCGTGTACCTTCGCTTCGGCCGTCCTTCCGTGCCAGTCTTCACGCCTGAGGACCAGCCGTTTGTCATCGGCAAGGCCATCACGATGAATGAAGGAACCGACGTGACCATCTTCGCCACGGGGCATTTGGTTTATCCGGCATTGCAAGCCGCCTACACCTTGCATGAACAAGGTTTCTCCGCAGAGGTGATTGACATCGCCACCATCAAGCCTTTGGACGAAGAGGCTGTTCTGAACAGTGTGCGCAAGACCCGCTGCTGTGTTGTGGCCGAAGAGCACTTGATGAACGGCGGTTTGGGAGACTCCATCTGCCAACTGCTGTGCAGAAAGCTGCCCACCCCCGTAGAGATGGTTGCCGTAAACGACAAATTCGGCGAGAGCGGCACCCCTGCCGAACTGATGACACTCTATCATCTGGATGAGGAGAACATCACAGAAGCATGCAAAAGAGTTATCGTACGCAAATAACACACCATGGCTGAAATCACAGACGAATATATCCTGCAGTTGTTCGCTAACAAGAAGACCAAAGAGCAGGCCTTCAAGCTGTTGTTAAACAAATACCAGCGTTTTATCTACTACAACGCAAGACGTATTGTTGTCAGTCACGAAGATGCCAATGACGTAACCCAAAATGTATGCCTGAAGATCTGGCGCAACTTGGAAAACTTCAGGGGTGAATCGGCGTTGAAGACTTGGATCTCACGAATCTGCACCAACGAAGCCCTGACCTTCATCGAGAAGAAAAAGAAGCTGCTCAACCTCGACGATGACAGTTACACGGACTTCATGGTGGTGACACAGGCGGAGACTAACTTCATCTCCCCTTCCGAGATAGAGAACCTGCTTCAAGAGTCCATCATCAAGCTGCCTCCCAAGCAACGGGCAGTGTTCACGATGCGCTATTATGAAGAGATGCCATACGCGGAGATGTCCGAGATCTTCGGCACCTCGGAGAGCGCCTTGAAAGCGTCCTATCATTTTGCCGTAGAAAAAATCAAAAAAAATATTTCAGAGCATTTAACCTTTTAAAAGTTGCATAGTCATTAGTTTTGTTATTTTTCAAGAATTATGTTAGACTTAGATCAACTTAGCAAAGAAGAGCATTACAAAATTCCGGATGGATATTTTGAGCACCTGACCGATAACATCATGGATGTCATTCACAAAGAGGAGCGAAAGAAGAGAAACATCTGGATGAGTTCCATCGCAGCCGTATGTCTGCTTGTCCTCTGTTCCGTGTTATTCATCAACATCAACAACCACGAGAAACAGGAGAAGGGGACTCTGGTAGAAACGCCGGCGCCTGTCAATGAACTTGACGAGCAGTTGATTGAGTATTACAGTGCCGAGATAACAGAAATTGATTATTATAACTTTTAAAAAGCCAATACGATGAAAAAGATTTTGTTAACCCTCACCCTGGTTTTATGCGGTGTATGGATTGCTTCCGCGCAGAACCCCACCACTGATGTGGAAAAGAAAATACAAAACAGAGTAGCCTTCATGAAAGAGCATCTCAAGCTCAACGCCACGGAGGCCAAGACTTTCTGGGCGGAGTATGAGAAATATTTGCGCAGTGAAATGAACTACCATGAGACTTTCCGCAAAAATCTGGAGAGCAAGAAAATCAAATATGATCCGCGCAACAAGGAGAGCATCGAAAGTGTCTCTTCCGATCAGATCACCTATATGATGGATCAGAAGATGGAACTCAAGAAGAACCTGAGCGCGCTGGAAGCCAGCTTCTACAAGAAGATCAAGACCATTCTCACGCCGCGGCACTTGTTCGACTTCTACACTTATGACGAGCAGTTCAAGCGCAATGCCATTGCTCAGAAGAGCAAGGCGGCCACTCCCCAGAAGACGACCAGCAAAGGAAGTGACACGCCTGCGCAAAGCAAGCCGAAGAGATAACGAAAAAACAGCGGGCGGCCGAATGGCCGCCTTTTTTTATGGCTGTTGAAACCTGTCCGGTCAACAACAGTGAAAGTCGCTCTCCCGTGGGAAAACAAAGCTTTTTCTGACCTCTTGAAAAAAAATAGGGAGGGATGCGACATTGAAACGAAAAAAATGTATTTTTGCAGGCCCAAAAAATTGGGTTTAAATCAATCTAAATTAAAAGTTTAACAAAGTAAAAATTGTATGCCTACTATTCAACAATTAGTAAGAAAAGGAAGAAAGAAACTTACTTCACAAAGTAAGTCCAAGGCATTGGATGCCTGTCCGCAACGTCGCGGCGTTTGTTTGAGGGTTTACACTACGACCCCGAAGAAACCTAATTCAGCCATGCGTAAGGTGGCGAGAGTAAGAATGACCAACGGTAAGGAGGTGAACGCCTACATCGGTGGTGAAGGACACAACTTGCAGGAGCACAGCATCGTGTTGGTGCGCGGCGGTCGTGTGAAAGACCTCCCTGGCGTAAGATATCACATCGTCCGTGGTGCGTTGGACTCTGCCGGCGTTGACGGTCGTCATCAAGGTCGTTCCAAATATGGTGCCAAGAGACCTAAAGCAGCCAAATAAAAAAACAGGGCACCTGAAACAGTAAATTGAACGCCGTGATTGGTGATTCAAGAGTAAATAAACATTATTGAAGATACAAAGTTATGAGAAATTCACATGCAAAGAAAAGGATCATTCTTCCGGATCCGAAATTCAATGACGAACAGGTAACGAAGTTCGTGAACAATATTATGTTGAAGGGAAAGAAGAATCTCGCGTTTGAGATCTTCTACAAAGCCATCGACATTGTAGAGGAGAAGACCAAAGAGAACGGTCTTGAAGTATGGAAAAAAGCGCTGGAGAATGTCACCCCGAGTGTTGAGGTGAAGAGCAAGCGTGTCGGTGGTACCACATTGCCTGTCCCCGAGGAAATCAAGCCGGGCAGAAAGCAATCAGTAGGTATGAAAAACTTAATATCCTTTGCTCGCAAGCGTCATGAGCAGACCATGGCCGACAAACTGGCCCAGGAGATCATGGCCGCTTACAAGAGTGAGGGTGCCGCTTTCAAGAAGAAAGAGGAAATCCACAGAATGGCAGAAGCCAACAAGGCATTTGCTCACATGCGGATGTAATCAATCATTCTCTGCCTTTCATTTACGACCGTATTCAAGAGAATCATCATGTCACAAGAGTTGGAGAATATTCGCAACATTGGGATTATGGCTCACATCGACGCCGGCAAGACGACGACGACGGAGCGTATTCTCTATTATACGGGCAAGAACTACAAGATTGGGGAAGTGGACGAGGGCACTGCTACCATGGACTGGATGGTTCAGGAGCAGGAGCGTGGCATCACGATCACAAGTGCGGCCACAACCGTCTTTTGGAAGCATGACGCTGGCGAGTACAAGATCAACATCATTGACACGCCGGGGCATGTGGACTTCACCGTGGAGGTGGAGCGCTCCCTTCGCATTTTGGACGGGGCGGTTGCCATCTTCTGTGCAGTGGGCGGCGTGGAGGCTCAGTCCGAGACTGTCTGGCACCAGGCCAACAAATACAATGTGGCCCGGATATGCTATGTCAACAAGATGGACCGTGCCGGCGCCAACTTCCAATCCGTAGTGAAACAGATCCAGGAGCGTTTGCACGCCCACCCGCTGCCATTGCAGCTGCCTATCGGAGCCGAGAACAGCTTCGTGGGCATCGTGGATCTCATCGAGATGAAAGCCTATCAATGGGAGGAGGACACTTTAGGCGCCACCTACACAGAGGTGCCCGTCCCCGCTGACATGGCCGAAGAGGCGCAACAAGGTCGCACCAACATTCTGGAGACCCTTTCCGAGTTGGACGAAGCCTTCATGGAGAAGTATCTGGAGGATGCGGACAGCATCAGCCAGGAAGAGATCATAGAGGCCCTCCGGAGCGCCACCATCGCCCGTCAGATCGAACCGGTACTTTGCGGTTCCTCCTTCAAGAACAAAGGTGTACAGAAGTTGCTGGACGCCATTGTCATGTATCTCCCCTCCCCCTTGGACATGCCGGCCATCACCGGCATCAACCCCAAGAACGAGCAGGAGGAGAAGAGGACGATGGATGTGACCGCACCTTTCTCCGCCTTGGCTTTCAAGATCGCCACGGATCCCTACGTAGGCAAGTTGACGTTCATCAAGGTCTATTCCGGAGAGCTGAAGTCGGGTGAGACCGTCTTCAATGCCTCCACAGGCAAACGGGAACGCGTTGCCAAGATCCTTCAAATGCACTCCAACAAGCAACAGCCGTTAGACAGCGTGTCGGCCGGCAACATTGCCGCGTTGGTGGGCATGAAGGAGATTCACACCGGCGACAGTCTCACCGACGACAAGCATCCTATCCTGTTGGAGAACATCACCTTCCCGGAGCCAGTCATCCAAATCGCCATCGAGCCCAAAACGAAAGATGACGAGGAGAAGCTGATTCTGGCGCTGGGCAAGCTGGCCGACGAAGACCCGACCTTTGTGGTCACACAGAGTGAGGAGACCGGCCAACTGCTCATTAGCGGCATGGGTGAGTTGCATCTGGAGATTCTGCTTGACCGTCTGAAACGCGAATACAGCGTTGAATGCAACCATGGCAAGCCGAGAGTCACCTACAAAGAGGCCTTGTCGGAGCCGTTGCATCATCTGGCCGTTTACAAACGCCAGACGGGAGGCAAGGGATCTTACGCCAAGATAGACTTCGAGTTGGCCCCTGCCGACGATGATGCCCGCGGTTTGCAGTTCATCAACAAGGTGAGCAACGGAGCTATCCCCAAGGAGTATATGCCTGCCGTCGAGAAAGGCTTCCAAACGGCCATGTCGAACGGCAAGTGGGGGTTCCCTCTGGAGAGCATGCAGGTCACGGTTTTGGATGGCGAGACCCACGCGGTGGACTCCGACGCCATGGCTTTCGAGGTATGCGCCAAGATTGGCTTCCGCGATGCCATCAAGGAGACCGACACCCGCATACTGGAGCCTATCATGAGAGTGGAGATCAACACACCGGACGAATATATCGGCAATGTCACGGGCGACTTGAACCGTCGGCGTTCCATTCTGGAAAGCATCGATGCCAAAGTCGGTTTCCAGACCATCAAGGCCAAGGTTCCCTTGGCGGAGATGTTCGGATATGTAACCACCCTGCGTTCCATTTCTTCCGGCCGTGCCTCCTACAGCATGGAGTTCCTGGCTTATGCCGAGGTACCTGCCGACATCAAGGAATACATCGTAAATGAAGGTAGATTTTTATTATAGAGACAAAAAATAAATTAATTATTACGTAATAAATAAACAAGATGAGTCACAGAATCAGAATTAAATTAAAATCCTTCGATCATACTTTGGTAGACAAGTCTGCCGAGAAGATCGTTAAGACCGTAGAGGGTGTGAAAGACGACAAGGTCGTTTTGGTTGGCCCTATTCCATTGCCAACGCACACCAAGATTTTCACTGTCAACCGTTCCACGTTCGTCAACAAGAAGTCCAGAGAGCAATTCCAACTCTCCACATACAAGAGAATTCTGGACATCTATGGTACGACCACCAAGACGATTGACGCATTGATGAAGCTGGAATTGCCCAGTGGTGTTGATGTAGAGATCAAAGTCTGATGAAGGGAGCATAACGTCGGTCCACCCCTAGTGGAAGGCGTTATCAAAGCCAGAAGCGAAGGCACTTACCGAAGCGTAAGTGCTTTTGTTTTATCCCATCAAGAATCCAGAATCATGGCAGAGGAGCAATTTATAGACCTGGTAAAGATATTCGGGCGGTCGGGTAACGGCGGCGGCGGATCGGCGCATCTTGCACGCACGGCGAGGAATCCCAAGGCGGGACCCGATGGTGGCGACGGCGGCAAAGGCGGCAGCATCATCGTCAGGGGCAACCGTAACCTATGGACACTGCTGCACCTGCGCTACACGAAGCACGTCTTTGCAGGCAATGGGGAGAATGGGCAGAAGAACCAATGCTTCGGCAAGAATGGTGACGATGCCTACATTGATGTCCCCTTGGGCACCATCGTGAAGCTGGTGGACACAGACGAAATAGTCGGAGAGGTGCTGGAAGACGGCGAAGAGTTGGTGGTCATGCGCGGCGGTCGAGGCGGACTGGGCAATGTCCACTTCAAGAGTGCCACCATGCAGACCCCGCGATTTGCACAGCCAGGCGAGTCTGGCGTGGAGGGGTGGATATCTTTGGAGTTGAAGGTGTTGGCCGACGTGGGCCTGGTTGGTTTCCCCAATGCGGGCAAGTCCACGCTGATTAGCCAGATTTCCAATGCAAGGCCCAAGATCGCCAACTATCCCTTCACCACCTTGAAGCCCAACCTTGGCATGGTCGCCTACCGAGACTTCCAATCCTTCGTCATTGCTGACATCCCAGGCATCATTGAGGGTGCGTCTGAAGGCAAAGGCATTGGATTGCGCTTTCTGCGGCATATCGAACGCAACTCCGTATTGCTCTATATGATCCCCATCGCATCGGAAGAGGGTCTGAAGAGCCCGGAAGAGATCCAAAAAGAGTTTGATATCCTTCGCAACGAACTTCGGCAATACAATCCGGAACTGCTGGACAAGCGGTATCTGATTGCGCTCACCAAATGCGATCTGACCACCGAAGAAGAGGTCCGAAAAATGGAACAGGTTTTGCCAAAATATTGGCCGCTCGTTTCCATTTCGGCTATCACCAACCAGCATCTCACAGAGCTAAAGGATCGACTTTGGGAGCTTCTGACCGACTAGGAATCGTTATATATATCTAATTTTCAAAATATTACAATACAACAAGAATAGTAACAAAAAATATCGCGGCAAGGATACGGCATATTAAAAAAAAGTGTATTTTTGCCGAGTTAAAAATTGAAGAGGTAAAAATATGGCAAAGAAAACTAAAGAAGCACGTCAACAAGTCATTCTTGAGTGCACAGAACAGAAGGCCAGTGGGGTTCCCGGAATGTCTCGTTATATAACCACGAAGAACAGAAAGAACACTCCTGACAGATTGGAATTGAAGAAATACAATCCCTATTTGAAACGTATGACCATTCACAAAGAAGTTAAATAATAAAATCCAAGAAAGATGGCAAAGAAAGTAGTTGCAACGTTGAAAAGAGAAGGTGGCGTAACTTACACCCGCGTGGTGAGAATGGAACGTTCACCGAAAACTGGAGCCTACACCTTCAAGGAAGCTGTGGTTGACTCCACCACTGTAAAAGACTTTTTGGCTAAAAAGTAATATTTTGTTTTCATGGTTGAAGAAAGGTTCCCCTCCCCGGGGAGCCTTTTTTCGTTTTAGGAGATATGAAAAAAATGTACTTTTGCCCGCTTAATCAAACTCGACGAATATGAAAAAAGGAAATATCTTCCAAGCCCTGCTGTTCATCCTCATCGGATTTTGGGGCTTATCTTCCTCCTGTAACCGTCCCGGCCCTGAGCCCACGCCCGTGCCCGACAGTTTTGCCGACGGCATCTACATCCTTAACGAAGGTGTTTTTCAAATGAACAACAGCACCTTGTCCTTTTACAACTTCCAGACCGGGGAGTTGACCAGCGACCTTTTTCTGCAGCAGAACGGCCGCGGATTGGGTGACACCGGGAACGACCTGCAGCGTTATGGTTCCAAGCTGTATTGTGTGGTCAACAATTCCAACACGGTGGAAATCATGAACCCTGACGGCACATCTCTAAAGGCTATCTACTTGACAGGCAAGCAGCCTCGTTATTTGGCCTTTCACAAATCCAAGGCGTATGTCACCTGCTTTGATGGCGATGTGGTCCGCATTGACACCACCACTTTGGAGATAGACGGGACCGTCCATTCGGGCTCCAATCCGGACGGCATCTGCGTTTGCCGCGGCAAGCTGTACGTGTCAAACTGCGGCGGTCTCAACGCGCCAAACTATGGACATACCGTATCTGTCATTGATCCGGGCACCTTCAGCGTCATCAAGGAGATCGAGGTAGGGACGAACCCCGGCATTTTGCAAAGCTATAACGAGCACTACGTATACGTGGTCACACGTGGAGACTATGGGGACATCCCTTACAACTTCGTGAAGATTGACGCTCAGACCGACGAGGTGGTCAAGACCTATGACTTAGCGGTCCTCAACTTCTATCTGTACAATCACTACGCCTATCTGTATCACTACGACTTCAACACTCATGCTTCTTGGATCAAAGTGTTGGATTTGGATAGTGACGAGATGGTTACGGATAATTTCATTACCGACGGGACGCAGATTGAGACCCCCTACTCCATCTGCATAAACCCTATCAACGGGGATGTTTTCATCAGCGATGCCAAGAATTTCGTAGTCAGCGGCAAGATCTACTGGTTTGACCGCGATGGGAAATTGAAAAAGAGTTTCAATGTCGGCATCAACCCGGGGCACCTGCTTTTGAGTTCCCACTACAAACCCATGATTGACTATTGACAAGCTGCTGACACGTGAGAGAGAACTTGCGCCTCATATTACAATCGTTGCCGGAGAAGCCGGGGGTGTACCGTTTTTTTGACGAAGACGGGACCATCCTCTATGTCGGAAAGGCGAAGCGGTTGAAGAGGCGTGTGTCATCATACTTCAACAAAGAGCATGAATCGGCCAAAGTCAGGATGTTGGTGAAGAAGATCCGCGACATCCAGACCACGGTGGTGGACACCGAATGGGAAGCTCTGTTGTTGGAGAACAGCATGATCAAGCAGTTCAAGCCGCGATACAACATCATGTTGAAGGACGACAAGTCGTATCCATGGATAGCCATCAGCAAAGAGGAGTTCCCGCGGGTGTTTTCCACGCGCCGTCCGGATCCCGCCACCATGCAGCTTTTCGGCCCCTACTCTTCCGTCAAGGCGATGAATGTGCTGTTGGAGACCATTGGGGACATGTTCCCATTACGCAGTTGTCGTCGCTTGGTCCAGAACGACCGTCCTTGCATGCAATATCAGCTAAAACGGTGTCCTGCCCCTTGTTGCGGATTGATCTCGAAAGAGGATTATCAGAAAAACATCCAGCGCATCACCGACATCATCAAGGGAAAACGCCATGAGGTCATCAACGAGCTAAAGGAAGAGATGATGGACCTTGCGGAGCGATGGGAGTTTGAGAAAGCCTCCGAACTCAAGCGGCGCATTGAAGTCCTTCAGCATTTCATCGGCAAGTCGGTTGTGGTGAGCACTTCCATCACCGATTTGGACGTATTCGGATTAGAGGAAGAAGAAGACTGCGCATACATCAGTTTCTTGCGTATTGTGAGCGGGGCGGTAGTCCAGGCTGCCACGATCGAGATTAGCAACCATCTGGAGCGCGACAGTGAGGACACCTTATGGAATGGCATTCTGGAGATCTCGTCGCGGATGGGCGGACTTTCAGGCACCTTGTTGGTACCCTTCATGCCGAAGCTGGTCCCGGAGGGTTGGGACATCCAAGTGCCGCAGCGTGGGGAGAAGCGCAAGCTGGTGGAGTTAGCGACGCGTAATGCGCATTTTTACATGCTGGAGAAGAAAAAACGGCAGGACTTGGTCAATCCGGAGCGACGGAGCCAGCGTGTGCTGCAGTCTTTAAAAGAGGCGTTAAACATGAAGACCATGCCGCGGCACATCGAGTGCTTCGACAACTCCAACACACAGGGTGAAGACCCGGTAGCAGCCATGATCTGTTTCATGGACGGGAAGCCGGCGAAGAAGGAGTACCGCCACTTCAACATCAAGACGGTGGTAGGTGCGGACGACTTTGCCACGATGGAAGAGGTGGTTTTCCGGCGTTATCATCGGCTATTAGAGGAGGACAAGCCCCTGCCCGACCTGGTGGTGATTGACGGTGGCAAGGGTCAGCTACATGCGGCCTACCGCGCCATCCAGGCGTTGCACATTGAAGACCGGCTGATGGTGGTCGGCATCGCCAAGCGTTTGGAGGACATCTACAAGGTAGGCGACGACCTGCCCGTCTATATCGACAAGCGGTCGGAGGCACAGCGGTTGTTGCAGCAGGTACGTGACGAAGTGCATCACTTCGGCATCACCCACCATCGCAAGAGGCGTTCCAAGACCAGCATTCATTCGGTATTGGACGATGCGCCGGGGATTGGGCCGGTGCTCAAGAAGCGGTTGCTCCAGGAGTTTCGCTCCTTATCCGGCATTCAGGGCGCAACGGAAGAGGCTTTAGCCGAGGTAATAGGCGCCAAGCGTGCATCCGCATTGAAGGCCTATCTAGCGCAAACTTCAGACCGGAAATAAGGGAGAGGGAAAAGAAAAAAGGCTTTCTATCTGTATAGAAGAAAGCCTTTTAGCATGTGCCCAGGACAAGAGTCGAACTTGCACGGGAGTCCTCCCACTACCCCCTCAAAGTAGCGTGTCTACCAATTCCACCACCTGGGCTTTAAGGGTCGGCAAAAATACATTTTTTTTAATTCCGTATCCCAAAAAATAAAAAAAAAATGCTATCTTTGCGGCTGAAAAAAAAATTACGAATGGAGAAGAAAAAGATTTTATATGTGACATCTGAGATATTTCCCTATCTACCAGAAGGTTACATTTCCAATATTGGCAGATACCTCCCTCAAGGGGTTCAGGAGCGCAAGAATGAAATCCGGACTTTCATGCCCAAATTCGGGTGTGTGAACGACCATCGTCACATGTTACATGAGGTAATTCGGTTGTCGGGACAGAACATTATCATCGAAGATACCGATCATCCGCTCATCATCAAGGTGGCTTCGCTTCAAAGTGTACGCATGCAGATCTACTTCATCGACAGTGAAGACTTTTTCAAACGCAAGAGCACCTATTTTGACGAGAACAATGTTTTTTATCCGGACAATGACTCCCGCACCATTTTTTATGCGAAGGGGGTTATTGAAACGGTCCGCAAGTTAGGTTGGGATCCCGACATCATCCATTGCATCGGCTGGATTTCCGCTTTGGTGCCGTTATTCATCAAGACGGTTTACAAAGACGACCCTTTGTTCCAGAACAGCAAGTTGGTCTATTCCATCATGCCGGACGCTTTTACGGAGAAGTTCCCGACCAACTTCAAGAAGAAGTTGCAGCAGACGAACATTCCCACTGCCAACCTCAACCATTTCCGCAATCCGGGGTATGACCAGCTGATACAGACGGCCATCGACTATTCTGATGCGGTATGCATCACGCCGGGAACTGGCAAACGGCTCCTCAACTACATTGAGAAGCAGGAGAAACTGACCTTACACCATCCTGAAGACGACAACTATGTGGACTTATATGATGAATTTTACGACCAACTGATAGAAACTGACAAAACTGCACAATAAATGAACAAATCACTATTTTTCGGTTTATTGTTCTCTCTTTCTCTCCTATTTTTAGGCTGCGACAATCAAAATTCTCCCATCGGACTGGGATTTATGGATCAGGTGGGCACGGCTTACACGGACACCTTGACGGTATCAGCCTATTCTTTCTTAGAAGACACCATCAACACCACCAACTTGTCGGGCAATGTGATTGGTGCGCTCTCCGACCCCACATTCGGCAGCACGGTGGCCTCCATTTACACACAGATAGCGATGAGTGCCGACAATGTGAATTTCGGCACCAATCCCGTCATCGACTCCTGTATTTTCACCCTTCAGATAGCGGGCTATTATGGTGACACGAACTCCCGGGTAGCCATCCGCATTCACCAGTTGACAGAGTCTTTAAGTAAAGGGGTCAACTATTACCAGAACAACACCTTGGCTTATGACCCGACGCCTTTGAACTACAGTTTGTCGAGTTATTCCATACGGCCCACCCAAGAGGTGGTAGTGGACACGGCCATTTACAGTCCCCACCTCCGCATCCCTCTCTCCAAGACTTTTGGGCAGTACCTGTTGAATCACCAATATGATTTAAACTACAACCTCAGTTCATTTCTGAAAGGCTTGTACATCACAGCGACTTCGCACACGGGGACGGGATATGTCATCCTGACCAGCATGACCAGTTCTCTGAGCGGCATCACGATATATTATCACAATGCCGACCATACGGGCTTGAGATATAAGTTAGGGTGCAGTTCCGATGGTGTTCGGTTCAACAACTTCACCCACAACTATCAGATTTCCACCAACAATGCCTTTGTGCAGGAGGTGCTCAACGGAGATCATACGGTTGGAGCCAGCACTTTGTTTGTCCAGGGCGGTGGTGGTGTAAAGACACGTATCACCTTTCCCTATCTTGAGCAAGCATTTGCTTCCCTAGGCAACCGGGTCGTCATCAACAAAGCAGAGTTGGTCATCAAGGATCTGTCTCCTGACGAGCAATATTTGATTCATCCTGCCGGTTTGACACTGCAAGGCATCAAGAAGGATGGCAGCATCGGATACTTACCGGATGACGAGTATTATACCAGTGCTTCCTACTATGGTGGCACCTATGATGCGGAGCGTCACGAATATCGTTTCCGCATCACCAAATATGTCCAGCAATTGATTTCGGGCACCGGTGCTCTGACCAACTCCGTCAATCTGGTCGTCCGAGGTTCCGGAATCCGGGCGAACCGGCTCATTTTTGGAGGAACCGGGCTATCCGACGACCAGCGTCTCCGTTTGGAGATTTCATACACCGAATACTAATCGGTAAATTCACCAGACAACCTATTATCATCACTTATATCGCAACTGAATCATGTGTGGAATTGTAGCATATTTAGGCGATAAAGAAGCATACCCCATCTTGATGAAGGGGCTTCATCGCTTGGAATACAGAGGTTACGACAGTGCCGGTGTAGCCTTAATGCAATCAGGCAACATCACGTTATACAAGAAACGGGGCAAGGTGTCAGACTTGGAAGACTACTGTACCTCGAAGAACACTGAGGCGCATGTGGGCATTGCACATACCCGCTGGGCGACGCACGGGGAGCCGAACGAGCAGAATGCACACCCCCACCTCTCCGAGGACCGCAAGCTGGCCTTGATTCACAACGGCATTATTGAGAACTATCTGAGCCTGAAGATCGAGTTGCAGAACCGCGGCTATGTCTTCCAAAGCGACACGGACACCGAGGTGTTGGTGCATCTCATCAAGGAGGTACAGCATAAAGACAACATATCCTTGGAAGAGGCCGTCATGCTCGCCTTAAGTCGTGTGGAGGGCACCTACGCACTGGCCATCATGTCGGTGGACGCCCCCGACCAGTTGATTCTGGCGAAGAAGGGTAGTCCTCTCTTGATTGGCGTTGGCGATAACGAATACTATGTAGGTTCGGACGGTGCTCCCATTGTAGAATACACCAACAAGGTGGTATATCTGGAAGATGGGGATGTAGCCGTGGTTTCTTTAGGGGAGCCCATGCGGATACGGAATCTCAAAGACGAGCACTCTTTATTGCGGAACCCGCACTACCAGCTATTGGAGATGACGCTTGACCAGATCGAGAAGGGTGGCTTTGAGACCTACATGTTGAAAGAGATATATGAGCAGCCCAAATCTATCCGCGACAGTATGCGAGGCCGCATCAACTTGCAGAAGGATGTGGTTTCCTTAGGAGGTTTGATTGAATATGAGCAGAAGATGATGAATGCCAAGCGTTTCATCATTGCAGCTTGTGGTACCTCCTGGCATGCGGGGTTGGTTGCCGAGTACCTGATTGAGAGTCTCGTGCGCATCCCTGTAGAGGTGGAATATGCTTCCGAGTTCCGTTATCGTGACCCGATCTTGTATGAAGATGATGTCCTGATAGCCATCTCGCAATCCGGGGAGACAGCGGACACGTTAGCCGCGGTTGATCTTGCCAAACGTCATGGGGCCACGGTCATTGGCATCTGCAACGTGGTTGGCTCCACGCTGGCCCGCGAGACCATGGCCGGCTCCTATACGCACGCCGGTCCGGAGATCGGTGTCGCCTCCACCAAGGCATTCACGGCGCAGGTCACGGTATTAACCTTGATGGCCCTGAGTCTGGCCCAGCGCAAAGGCACCATCTCCAAGTCCAAATACCACCAGCTGATCAACGATCTGGAGTCCATTCCGGAGAAGGTCGAGCGTATCTTGGCCCAGGAGCAGCACATCCAGAAGATCGCGCAGTTTGTAGCCACTCGTCCCAACGCCATCTTCTTAGGGCGTGGCATCAACTACCCTGTTGCCCTGGAGGGAGCCCTCAAGCTGAAGGAGATCTCTTACATCCATGCGGAGGGATATCCTGCCGCGGAGATGAAGCATGGTCCTATCGCGCTCATTGACGAGCACATGCCCTTGATTGTCATCGCCACGGAGCAGCTGACCTACGACAAGATCGTGAGCAACATCCAAGAGGTGATTGCCCGCAAAGGCACCGTCATCTCCATCGTCACGGAGGGGGACACGACCGTCAAAGGCATGTCCAAGTTCTGCATTGAGATTCCGCACACGGAGGAGTTGCTGACGCCCCTGGTGGCAGCCATCCCCTTGCAGCTCTTGGCCTACCATGTGGCTCTTATCCGCGGCTGTGATGTGGACAAGCCTCGTAATTTAGCCAAATCCGTATCTGTAGAATAGTGGTGCATGATAGAACATCGTGACATAAAAGCGGAACGGGCGGTGTTGCTTGCCGTATGCTTACCTGCCGTTGGCGAGGCGAAGACTCAGGAATACCTCAACGAGCTGGCTTTCCTGGTGGAGACTGCCGGGGGCAAGGAGGACAAGCGTTTCACGCAGAATCTGGCCCATCCAGATCCTCGGACATACCTTGGCTCCGGTAAGATCAAAGAGGTGGCAGAGTATGTGCATGAACAACATATCGACCTGGTTGTGGTGGATGACGAATTGAGTCCATCGCAGCAGCGCAACATAGAGCAGGTCTTGGGATGCAAGGTGATGGACCGGACGCATCTCATCCTGGACATCTTCGCCACAAGAGCACAGACGGCTCACGCCAAGACGCAAGTGGAGTTGGCCCAGTACAAGTATCTCCTGCCGCGACTGACCGGCATGTGGACGCACTTGGAGAAGCAGCGTGGCGGCATCGGCATGAGAGGTCCCGGCGAGAAGGAAATCGAGACCGACCGTCGTATCATCCGGCAGCGGATATCCCTGTTGGAAAAGCGTCTACGGGAGATTGACAAGCAGAAGACCACCCAACGCAGTCACCGCGACAAGTTTGTGCGAGTGGCGCTGGTAGGCTACACCAATGTGGGTAAATCCACCATGATGAACCTCCTCAGCAACTCGGAAGTCTTTGCCGAGAACAAGCTCTTCGCCACGCTGGACACCACAGTGCGGAAGGTGGTCATCGAGAATCTGCCCTTCCTGCTTTCAGACACCGTGGGTTTCATCCGGAAACTTCCCCATGGGCTGGTCGAGTCTTTCAAGTCCACCTTGGATGAAATCCGGGAGACAGACCTTTTGCTGCATGTGGTCGATATCAGTCATCCCGAATTTGAGGAGCAGATCGCGGTGGTCAACCAGACCTTGGCGGAGATTCAGGCTGCCAACAAGCCAACGATCATCATATTCAACAAGATAGATCAATATTCCTGGGTGGAGAAAGATCCTGAAGACCTGACGCCCAAGACCAAGGAGAACATCACCTTGGAAGAGTTGAAATCCTCCTGGATGGCCAAGAACAACCAGACTGCCTTATTTGTTTCCGCCAAGACCAAAGAGAACATTGCCGAGATGAAAGCGGTGCTTTACGAAGAGATCAAGAAACTGCACATCCAGATCTACCCGTATAATAATTTCCTTTGGTAACGGGCACAAAAAAGGCGCCCTATTCAGAGCGCCTCAAAATCAAAATGTTATGAAAAAAATTACAAGACATTGGCGTTTACGTCAATAACTTGTACGGGGTTTGCAGGGTCATTGGTGACCACCTCTATCGTAGCTTTCTGTTTGCCAGATCTGTTGCTGGGGCGGAAGGTCACCGTAACCGTTGCGGTACCGTTCACCGGAACAGTCTGGATATCAGAAGTAGCTTTGAAATAGCCAGAATTGGAGCTGAGATGACGGATAAGCAGTGGGGAGTGACCCACATTCTTGACCGTGATCTTACCGGTCACCTGGGCGTTCTTCTGCACATCGCCGAAATCATAGGAGATAGCGTTGTACTGGGACACCGGAGCCATTTTCAGTTCTTTAGCCGTCAGTTTGGAGAAGTCTTCCTTGATATTCACGGCGAAGTGGACGCTCTTTCTGGATTCGATAGAATCGTTTGTGACAAAGACAGCCATATCTTTCTGTTGGCCGTACGCGTTGCGTTTGGAGGCATCGTATTGAAGTACGATGAAACCTTCTTGGCCAGGCTTCAAGGATTCGCCAAAGCTTCTGCCGACCTCGGTGATATAGTCATTCTTCTGCTCGAGTTTGAAAGAGACCGGCTTATCCCAGAAGTTACGCACTTTGAACGTGTCTTTTACGGTCTCGGTATTCAGCATGTTATGGGTGACGCTGCCGACTTTGATACGAGCCATACCGTTACCATTGGTATAGTTGGCCTGTTCAAACACTGTAGGCGGGCGTTTCAGCACTTCGCCCTTGATAAAGATCATGTGCGGAGCGGCATTTTCCTGCTCAAAGCGAGGTTCGTTCGTCGTGACACGGATGTTCTTGTTGAAAGCGCCGGGACGGTTATAGGGGTTATATGTGGCTTCAATATAGCCCTTTTTGCCAGGGGCGATCGGCTCCTTGGAATAGTTGGCAGCGGTACATCCGCAACCAGGTTTCACATTGACGAGAAGGAGGTCCTGATTACCCACATTGGTAAATTCAAAACGTCCGGTAACCTTACCACCCTCTTCTTTGATTTTGCCAAAATCATACGTTTGAGAATCAAATTTGATCTCAGGCTGGGCATTCACCATGCAGAATGCCACCAACATTGTTAGAAATAAGGTTAACTTTTTCATTATTTTTTATGTTTTGAACGTTAATTTTTTCAGAGCGGCAAAGATATAATTTTTTCACCTAGGTTATTCAAATTAATTCCATTAAAATCTCCCGATGACATCATCAAGAGAACGGTACCGACTGTTGGGATGTTCAAAAGTTTATTTTCGAGGGCTTGGGAATCTGTCATCACCGTCAGGTCGGGGCGGCCAAAGGCTTTCAGGACAGACTGTTCTGACAATTCGGGCAGTCGTTTATGGCGGATAGCCTCCGGAGAATAGTAAACGATAGCCTCATCGGCCTCATCCATAGCGCCGGCATACTGGGTCAGGAACTGTTCGGTAAGGCTGCTGAAGGTATGCAGTTCCATGCAGGCAATCAGGTGGTGGTTAGGATACTGTTCGCGTACGGCGGAGACGGTTGCTTTCAGTTTGGATGGCGAATGGGCAAAGTCCTTGTACATGGCAAAAGAGTCTTTGCGCACCACCAGTTCCAGTCGTTTGGAGGCGCCCTTGAAGGTGGATATGGCTTTATAGAAATCCTCCTCGCTTACGCCGGCGGCCATACAGGCATACCGGGCGGCGTTGAGGTTTTTGAGGTTATGTTTGCCGAAAATCTGCAGTGGCACCTCACCATACGGTGTTTCCAGATAGGTGATGCTATCCACAATATGATAGGGATGGACGCCATAGGGCTGTTTAGGGGCGACAGTCACTTGGTCGGCGACTCCGCGCAGGGTCTCATCGTCTTCACAATAGATAAACTTTCCATCGGCTGGAATCATATTGGCAAAGATCTCAAACTGTTTGACATAGATATCGAAGGTCGGGAAGACGTTGACATGATCCCAGGCAATGCCGCTGACGATGCCGATGGTAGGCTGGTAGAGATGGAATTTGGGGCGGCGGTCGATGGGGGAAGTCAGATACTCATCCCCTTCGATGACCATCACTTTGGCAGTCTCCGAGAGGCGGACCATCACATCGAAGCCATCCAGCAGAGCACCCACCATATAGTCGCATTCGACATGGTTTTGTTGCAGCACATGGATGATCATGGCGGTGATCGTGGTCTTGCCATGGCTTCCGCCCACCACAATTCTCACCTTATCCTTGCTTTGTTCATAGAGATATTCGGGATAGGAGAAGATCTTGAGGCCGAGTTCTTCGGCTTTGTTCAGCTCTGGATTATCGATGCGGGCGTGCATGCCTAGGATGACGGCATCCACATCGGGGGTCAGTTTCTCGGGATGCCAACCGATAGTATCGGGCAGGAGCCCATATCGGGCCAGTCGGCTTTTGGCAGGTTCAAAGATCTCATCATCGGAGCCAGTCACCTCGTAGCCTTTGAGATGCAAGGCGATGGCCAGGTTGTGCATGGCGCTTCCGCCGATAGCGATAAAATGGACTTTCATAGGGTCATGATTTATAAACAAGACGGCAAAGATACACAATTTGAGCGATCTGCAACCATTTGTCTTTTTTGCGTCATGAATATAAAAAGAAATATCTATATTTGCAGCCTCGCTTTCTCAAACGACCACTCGCCAGACTATCCAACATTGCCAAGACTTAAGACAATCATAAAGAAGAAGTCTCCACACATCCTCTTTCAGAAATCAATTAACAACCCATAATTTCAAAACAATGAAATCGTATCGCAACATTCTATTATCCCTGTTTCTGGCCGTGGGCATCCTGTCGGGAACAGCGCAGGTCAAGCAACTTTTCAAGGTAGTGGATGTCACCACAGGCAAGCCCTTGTCTGACGCCACGATGACCATCTACGGGCAGACCTTGCAGACCAACGCCAAGGGTGTGGCTGTGATCACGCTTCCCGCGGATCGAAAAGGCGCCTATATTGCCCAAGAGAAATGGTACAAAGAGGGATATGTGGAGCTCTCCAACTTTGCTTCCTACCGGCATCGCACCCTTCAAAGCAGCGACACTCTCTTTTCCTACCAGATTCCGGAAGAGCTTTTCCGCCAGGAGATGACCGAAATCTTCATGAAGCTCTACACGCAGGATATAGACACGTTGCAAAAAAACATCCGAAGAGTTTATGCCGAGAACAAGGACGATGCTGAAGGGTTGAAACACTTCGCCCAGTCTCTCTTTGACGATGCGGCCGGCCTCATGAACGGGAACGCCGATGCAGATCTCAGCGACGCTTTCGACATTGTCAACATGCTCTACAACGACCGCCAATTGCCCGCCGATATCCGCCAGGCGCTACGCGACTGCGACATCAACAAGGCTGTCAGTTTGGCCCGGGAACAGATCAAAGCCGATGATGTCAGTCTGGAAAACCTGACCAACATCGCCCGCTATCTTGATCTCAAGACATTATTCGCCTGCACCAAAGACACCTCCGCCAACAGTCCTTACTCCAAAATCCTATATGAACAACACTTCGCCGAAGATGCCACCATCCTCCACCTCTACCGCCTGTCTACCGAGAACCGTTATGACGAATACAAAGAAATCGTTGAAAAAGAGAAAGATAAAAACTTACTGGAGAATTTCAACATCTTATTTGAGGACAATCCTTTCCAATATGAAGGGAAGGACTACAACAAATACCGTGCTGCCGCAGCAAGACGTATTGAAGTTGAGAAGCAAGTTCTACAGAAACATCCTGAAGCCGGCCAATATAAATCCATCAGCAACGCATACGAGCTCTTGTACTATACCGACTACAGACTTGGGGACACCGTGAAGATGATGGCTGACTTGGACAGCGTATTTGCCTATCAAAATCGCTACGCAGAACTTTATCGTCAGGGGGCTTTCAAGAATGATCTCATCGCGCTATGGAGTCTAAGCCGCCCCATCGGTGCCATGCGTAATCAGTATCACAGCTGCAATAACGCCAGAATCATAGAAATCGCCTCCAAGATCATGAACATTGCCGAACATCTGTATCGCAACAACCCAGACAACCCCATGGCACAAGTGCTCTACGGCGTGAAAGCCTACGATTGTTATGGGTTAATGAAAGAGCTTGATGGCGAGAACGAGGCTTATCCGACCGTGACGCAGAAGTTGAACGAGATCCAGCAGATACTGCTTCCGAAGTATCGGGAATACACCTCCATCGGGAACATGCAGGCCACCTCCGACCTATACTGGCAAAGCATTTTTGGTGAGCAGGACGAAGACACTGTCAAAAGCAGACTGAAAGAGTATCGGGCTTCCTTTGATCTCATGCAGAATCTTTTCCCGATGGCTTTCCTCGACAACTACCTCAGTTTCAACACGATCATCGAGGCTTTCATGACAGCCAACGACAATTTTGTGGCTATCCCTGAGCTGACCGACTTCAATGAAGAGTTACTCAAGTTGAAGGCAACGCAGGAAGGAAAGTCTTTAGCAACGAAGAAAGCCCTATATTACAACAACGTCGCCGAGAAGCTTTATAGTTATCAGCTATACGATAAGGGCATCTCACAATACCAACGTGCCAATGATTATTTCAAGCAGGCCATCGCGGACGATCATCACAACTGGATCACCTATCTCGGAAATCTTCTTCAGATGGGAGACGCCTATCTATATTCCAAGCAGTACGACAATGCCATCGCCTCCTACCGCAAGATTCTGGCTGAAGAGCCGAACATACCGGCCGACATCATGCCGAAATATCTGAACATGAAAGGACAGGCTTATTGGTATGAAGGGGATGTCTATGGCATCTTGGAAGACGCTTCGGCTGCCAACAAATGTCACAAAACTGCGGAGAAATGGTTGAAAAAAGCCATTGCCGCTGGCGACAGCACCGCCTTCAGAAGTTTGGGCGAGATGTACTTCAACAAAGGCATCAACACCTACAAAGCCGGTGACATCAAGAAAGCCTATCAACTGATAGAGCAGTCGGAAGGTTACTACGCCACCTATCCTTTGGAAACTCCCTCCGAGCGCTACGAGAGTGTCCTCGATATCATGGAGGAGTACTATCAGGGACAAGAGAATGTTACGGGACTTATTCGGGTAGAGAAAGAGAAGGCAGCTTATTACAAGCAGTTTGCAGATGCGAGCATCCAGCATCGTTCCAATTATGTGGAGAGTCTGCGCAAACTGACCAAGCTATATACCCTCCCGCAGATCACCATTCCTTACCGGGAAGAGTATTTGCAAGAGCTGCTCGAACTGGCAAATTACCGGGATAACATGGAGCTTCCCTACATGCAGGGCTGTTTTGCCATGGCGGAAGACTATCGTCAAATAGACTCTGTAGAGAAAGCCATTGAATATTACGAACGTTGTGTAGAGATGAATGATCTCTTATATAGGGACACCTCCCGCATTGAGTGGGAAAAGAATATGATTGACATTGACATCCCCTTGTCTGCCTGCTACGAGGCCATGGCTGAAGTAGACACCGCCGATGCCAAGCAATGGTACCTCAAATCCATCGAGACACGGGATTCCTTAACCTCTTGGATGAAGAAATATTGCGCACTGGACGAGAAGAATTTGAACTTGGCCTACAAGCTCTCGTACCAATATTACCGCAATGCGTTTGTTTGTGCGGAGGCTGAGATGCCCTATATGGGATTGGCCATATTGGACAAGTCTGATTCCATTCTCCTGGATTTCTACAATGGCGAATACCGCAGTGCGGTGGAAGAGGACCTCGTGCGCAACTACTGGCTCCGCGGCGCCATCTACGATGATGAAGATGATGTGGACAAAGCCAAAGAGCTGTACAGCAATGCTATCAAATGTGCCGACAACGCCATAGATCCGTCGAGTGTTGCCAGATGGGCGGTCATCAGCATCGGCTCCTACATCGATCTGTTAGAGGACGACTCCACCGCCGACCCGAACCAGATCAAGGCGCTGAAGCAGAAGCTGGCCATGTACTCGAAGATGCTGGGGAAATAGTGATCAGCTGTTAGCCGTTGGCTGTTAGCTATTAGCCGTTGACTTTTGGCTATTGATGGGGATAATGGCAACGTGATTGTCCCCATTTGGGTGTTGTGTCTTCACAAAGGATCGGAGACTGGGTATTTGCGACAAGGAAAATACACAATGAATATTTCCGT
>JAFYEU010000048.1 GCA_017544105.1 Bacteroidales bacterium | reverse complement strand
GTTTTTTTTTTTTTGGGGGGGGGCAAGAGTTCAAAGTTGTTTGGGGTTTACAGGTTAAAAGGTTAGTAGGTTATGAGGTTAGGCGATTAGGAGCAAACTGCATCCAGAAGGTTGAGGGATTAAGAAGTTAAGAAACTAAGAAGTTAAGGAATTAAGGAGTTACGAGGTCTTAGTTTCTTAATTCCTTAGTTTCTTAATTCGTCACCATTTACTGTTCACTCTTAACACTTGATCCTCCCCCGGTGGCATAATGAATTGCCGAGGAGCGGCACCCCAGAGGGGTGCGGGGGTGGGTAGAAAAGGGCGTGCTGGAGTCCATCAATGCGGCGCGGGGAATGTGTGCCACGGAGCAGGCATGTGCCGCCGCGAAATCCAGTGGTCAAGCGAAGAGAAGAGTAAAGGTTGATGTCGGATAGCATCTGGCAAAGTGCCTCCCTTTCGCACCGGGTTCGTGCGGTGCCTTGTGGCAAATGACTCCCGCGGTGCGATGATGACTGGGGCACCGTTCTCCCCCAGACTGCACTGCGTTTAGTCTGGGGTTATGGAGATTACGTCTCTCCGAGACGTCGTGAGGATGGCATCGTGAAAAGCCAATGGCCAAAAGCTAACGGCCAACGGCTGTCATTCGACACTGACATTTTTGCGTCCCATTTTTTTGGCACAGATTTTGCATGTGAGAATAGCGTTTTTATGAATAAATCAAAAATAATATAAACAATTAAAAATTCTTGAATTATGAAATGCAACATCAAACCCTTAGCAGACAGAGTTTTAGTAAAACCTGCAGAGGCTGAACACAAAACTGCCGGCGGCATCATCATCCCTGACACCGCGAAAGAGAAACCGCAAAAAGGCACCGTTATCGCTGTCGGCGCTGGCAAGAAAGACGAGCCCATGACCGTCAAGGTGAACGACGTGGTCCTCTACGGCAAATATTCCGGCACGGAAATCCAATATGATGGCGAGACCTATCTCATCATGAAAGAGAGTGACATCTATGCAGTTATCAGTTAACAGTTATCAGTTGAGAATTAATAATTAATAGTTAAGAGTTATAGAAACAACTAAACAACAAAAACAATGGCAAAAGATATTAAATATAATTGGGAAGCCCGTGAAGGCTTGAAAAAAGGTGTGGACGCATTGGCTAACGCCGTAAAGGTAACCTTAGGACCTAAAGGTCGTAACGTCATCATTGACAAGAAATTCGGTGCGCCTCAAATCACGAAAGACGGTGTAACGGTCGCCAAAGAGATTGAACTCAAGGAGCCCATCGAGAACATGGGTGCCCAGATGGTGAAGGAGGTTGCCTCCAAGACCAACGACCAGGCTGGTGACGGTACCACCACCGCTACCGTTTTGGCCCAGGCCATCTTCAACACCGGTTTGAAGAATGTGACGGCAGGCGCCAACCCCATGGAGTTGAAGCGCGGTATCGACAAGGCTGTTGCCACGGTCATCGAGAACCTCAAGAGCCAGTCTGTGGAGATCAACGACAGTCATGAGAAGATCGAGCAAGTGGCTTCCATCTCCGCCAACAATGATCCTGAGATCGGCAAGGTGATCGCCGAGGCCATGCAGAAGGTCAAGAAAGAGGGTGTCATCACCATCGAGGAAGCCAAGGGTACCGAAACCAACGTCAAGATTGTGGAAGGCATGCAGTTTGACAGAGGATACATCTCCCCTTACTTTGTGACGGACACAGAGAAGATGGAGACGGTATATGAAAACCCGTTCATCCTGATTTACGACAAGAAAATCAGCAACATGAAGGAGTTCCTGCCCATTTTGGAGAAGGTTGTCCAAACGGGTCGTCCTATGCTGGTCATCTCCGAGGATGTGGACAGCGAAGCATTAGCCACCTTGGTTGTCAACAGACTGCGTGGCGGTTTGAAGATCGTGGCCGTGAAGGCTCCGGGCTTCGGTGACAGGAGAAAAGAGATGTTGGAAGACATCGCCATCCTGACGGGTGGTACGGTCATCTCCGAGGAGAAGGGCTTCAAGTTGGAAGATGCTGACATCTCCATGTTGGGTACGGCTGAGAAGATCACGGTGGACAAGGAGAACACCACCATCGTGAGCGGCAAGGGTGACAAAGACGCCATTGCCGGCCGTATTTCCATGATCAAGGCTCAAATCGAGAAGACCACTTCCGACTATGACCGCGAGAAGCTGCAAGAGCGTCTTGCCAAATTGGCAGGCGGTGTGGCAGTCATCTACGTAGGCGCTGCTTCCGAGGTGGAGATGAAAGAAGCCAAGGACCGTTACGATGACGCTTTGCACGCCACCCGTGCCGCCATCGAAGAGGGCATCATCCCGGGCGGTGGCGTGGCTTACATCCGTTCCATTGCCAGCCTGAAGAACCTTAAGGGTGAGAACGAGGACCAGAAGATCGGTATCGACATCGTGCGTCGCGCATTGGAAGAGCCGCTCCGCCAGATTGCCAACAACGCCGGCAAGGAGGGTTCCGTCATCGTCAACGCCGTCATGAAGGGCAAAGGTGACTACGGTTACAATGCCCGTCTCGACCAGTTCGTCAACATGATCGAGGCTGGTGTCATCGACCCGACGAAGGTCTCCCGTGTAGCCTTGGAGAACGCTGCTTCCATCGCCGGCATGTTGCTGACGACCGAGTGCGTGCTCTCCGAGATCAAGGAAGAGACTCCCGCTGCTCCCATGGGCGCCGGCATGAACCCCGGCATGGGCGGAATGTACTAATAGTTAATGGCTTTCCTTGAGCAGTCCCGTTAGGGACAAAAGCTCGGTAGGATAATGAGTTCGTCGCCACCCATTGGCGACAGAGATATGGCAAGGGGCTTCTGGAAACGGAAGCCCCTTTTTTTAGGGTGATGATATACATGATGGCACCAGCGTGTCGATATTAGATAGCATCTTGTGGAGATCCTCCATTTCGCACCGGGTGCGTGCATTGTCTTAGGGCAAGAAACTCCCGCGGTGCGACGATGACTGGGGCGCTGTCCTTCCCCAGACTGCACTGCGTTTAGTCTGGGGTTAATGAGATTACGTCTCTCCGAGACGGTGTTCATGGCGGGAGATCGGGGTTGGTGGAGGGTATGCTGCATTCCAAATAAATTTATTATTTTTGCCCTCTATTTACAGAAACTGACATTCTTGAATTATGAACATCGTAAAGCCCTCTATTCCCAAAGGAACCCGCGACTTCACTCCTACGGAGATGATGCGTCGCAACTACATCTTTGACACCATCCGCACAGTCTTCCACCGACACGCGTACCTGCCTATCGAGACTCCCTCCATGGAGAACCTCAGCATCCTGATGGGCAAATATGGCGAGGAGGGCGACCGACTTCTGTTCAAGATTCTCAACTCCGGCGACTTCACCAAGGGGGTCGACTTCAACGACCCGGAGAAGTCGGTCAACAAGCTGGCCACCGAGTTGTGCGAGAAGGGGTTGCGCTACGACCTGACCGTGCCCTTCGCCCGTTTTGTGGTGCAGCACCAGAACGAGCTCACCTTCCCCTTCAAGCGCTACCAGATGCAGCCCGTGTGGCGTGCCGACCGGCCACAGAAAGGACGTTACCGTGAGTTCTACCAATGCGATGTCGACATCATCGGCAGCAACGCCCTCCTCAACGAGGCGGAGCTGATTGAGATCACCGATGAGATCTTCACCCAGTTTGGCATCCGTGTCACCATCAAGGTCAACAACCGTAAGATCCTCAGCGGCATTGCCGAGATGATCGGAGCGCCTGAGAAGATGGTCGATTTCTGCACGGCGATGGACAAGCTGGACAAAATCGGGCGTGACGGTGTATGTGCCGAGATGGAGGAACGTGGCATCAGCGCCGAGGCCATCACCAAGTTGGACGCCATCTTCGACATGACCCACATGGACACTACCGAAAAACTCGACACCCTCTCCACCCTTCTGGCGGGCAGCGAGACGGGCCTCCAAGGCATCCGTGAGGTACGCGAGATGCTGGCTTACGCCCAGGCTATGGAGCTGCACAACAACATCGAGCTGGACATCACCCTGGCCCGCGGACTCAACTACTACACCGGCGCCATCTTCGAAGTCAAGGCCGACGAGGTAGCCATGGGCAGCATCTCCGGCGGCGGACGCTACGACAACCTGACCGGCATCTTCGGACTCAAAAACATGTCGGGCGTGGGCATCTCCTATGGTGCCGAGCGCATCTACGATGTCCTCAATTAACTCAACCTGTTCCCCGACAACATCCTCAACCCTGTCAAGGCGCTCTTCATCAACTTCGGCGGAGAGGATGAGCTCTATGCTCTCAAAGCGCTGCGTGCGCTCCGCAAAGCCGATGTTGCCGCAGAGATCTATCCCGACAAGGCCAAAATCGGCAAACAGATGACCTACGCCAACAACAAGGGCATCCCGTTTGTCATCATGGCAGGAGAAACTGAAAGAAACAACAACACCTTGACCATCAAAAATATGGGAAGCGGAACTCAAGAAGCACTCTCCATAGAGAAAGTGCTGGAGAGACTGACTTCCTGCTAGTCTGACCCGGCAAAAACCACACCGATGAACAGCACCTCGCCCAAAGAGAAACAGCCTTCGCAGTTCTTGAAAAAGATGCGTTACTGGTTCAAGAGACTCCTCCAGCTCACGCAACTGAAGGAGGATACCGATTATGAAGCCACCATCGACAATATCACGAAGAGTGTCACCTTCCGGGGCATGAACCTCTGGATTCTCTTCTTTGCCATCATCGTGGCCTCTGTCGGTCTGAACGTCAACTCCACGGCCGTCATCATCGGCGCCATGTTGATATCACCGCTGATGGGGCCTATCAACGGTTTAGGCTTAGCTATCGGCATCTTCGACGAGGAGCTGATGCGCAAATCGCTGACAAATCTGGTCATCATGGTGGTTATCAGCATTTTGGCTTCAACCTTATACTTCTTCATCTCGCCCTTGGGGGATGCGCAGTCTGAGTTGCTGGCCCGTACGAACCCGACCCTCTACGATGTCTTTATCGGCTTCTTTGGCGGTTCAGCCGGCATCGTGGCTCTTTCCCGCAAGAACCAGCCCATGGCGGTCATCTCCGGCGTGGCCATCGCCACGGCCTTGATGCCACCCCTCTGCACGGCAGGCTACGGACTCGCCACCTTCCAGTTCCGCTACTTCTTCGGCGCACTATACCTCTTCTTCATCAACTCCTTCTTCATCGCTCTTGCCACCTTCCTGTTTGTGCGCTACCTCGGCTTCCCACAGACCAAATATGTGGACAAAAAGCGGGAAACAGCCGTCAAGCGGATCATCACCATCTTCACCGTCATCGTCATCATCCCGAGTATCATCGCAGCCATCAACATGATACGGGAAACTGCCTTCCTGTCACAATCCAAGAAGTTCGTCACCGAGATCCAAGAAACCCCTTACTTCGAGAACCGGCAGGTCTTCAATGTGGACCGCCACTTCAACCGCACGGAGCCGGTCATCACCATGTCTGTTGTCGGCACGCCGCTCTCCTCGACCGACATCACGGAATTGCAGCAGTGCATGCGCACCGACTACGGGCTCAAGAACTCCAAGCTCGTCATCAAGCAGACAGGCGAGACGATAGACATCACCAAACAGAACGAGATCATTGAGAACATGTTAGACAAGAAAGATGTGGAGATCCAACAGCGGGACTCTGTCATTCTTTCTCTCCGCAACAAAATCAGCACTGTTGAGCAGTCGCAGTCTCTATCGACTCAGATAGCCAAGGAGTTGTACATACAATATCCCAACCTGGAGCTCTTTGCTTTAGAGGATGTCTTCTACTACAATCCGCAGACAGATACCAAGGAGAATATCCCCACCGCCTATTTCAAGTGGAAGGACAAGGCTGGGCATCAGCAGTCGGAGGAGGCCATCGTCAAGTGGCTGAAAGTGCGCTTGGACGTCACTGACATACGAGTCACCCACTAATTTGTCATGGAGAAGCATTTTCTGCCTATCACGAAAAAGGAGTTAGATTATCTGCATTGGGACTATGTGGATGTCATCATTGTGAGTGGAGATGCGTATGTAGATCACCCATCTTTCGGGCCTGCGGTCATCGGGCGGGTGCTGGAGCGGGCGGGCTTGCGCGTAGCCATCTTGCCGCAACCCAACTGGCAAGATGACCTTCGGGACTTCAAGAAGCTGGGTGTGCCGCGACTTTTCTTCGGGGTCACAGCAGGCAACATCGACTCCATGTTGAATCACTATACCGCCCAAAAGCGGCTCCGTCATGACGATGCCTACACCGCGGGCGGGCAGGCGGGCTTCCGTCCCGACTACGCCACCATCACCTATACCAAGATCCTGAAGCAGCTGTTCCCGGACGTGCCCGTGGTCATCGGGGGCATCGAGGCCTCCATGCGGCGACTGTCGCACTACGACTACTGGAGCGACACGCTCAAGCCCTCCATCCTCATCGAGAGTGGGGCCGACATCCTCGTCTATGGCATGGGCGAGCGACCCATCCTGGCCATCGCGGAGTTGCTGCAGCGTCCCGACTGGCGC
>JAFYEU010000047.1 GCA_017544105.1 Bacteroidales bacterium | reverse complement strand
GTGCCGTGCACCTGTCCATCGGAACCAGCCACCACGGCAGCCGAGACGATGGCTTGAGGATAAACCGTAATAACAGAGGAAAGGGTGGCAGGCATACCTTTATACGTTCCTGACACAGTGTAAGTTGTGGTCGCCGTTGGGGTCACCGTAATGGTCTCAGTGGAGGCGCCTGTACTCCACAGGTAGGAATCCAAGCCATGGGCGGTTAAGGTAACACTCTCGCCAAGGCAGATTTCAGCCGTGGCAGGGGTTATTCCGGCCATAAATGACATAACGGGATAACCGCTGTTAATGCCGAAGTCCATCGTGAAGGCACTGCCCAGAAGGGTGATCATATTCGCGGACTGCATTTCGCTCTGCGAGACCGGCGTACCATCGTTGGAAGCAGAAGACTGCGTGGTGGAACTCAACACTTGTGTGTAGGAATAGCAGTTGGTGCGATTGCCGCCATGCGCGGTCATACCGCCATAGTTCGTGCTGTATGCAAAGAGGTCACCTGCAAAATAGGCGTTGGTGATGTAAGAACGCTCAGCGTTACCCGCAATACCGCCGGGATAGTGACCGGTAATACTGCCGGTGACACCGCAATTCTGGATATACGTACTGCCGCTGTTCGGATAGGTGGCACCGAAGATACCGCCGATATTGTTGCTGCCAGAAGTATTCTCACCCTCTATGCGGGCGTTGATCACCAGACAGTAACGGACATACACAGAGGAGCTGCCGCGCGGAAAGCCGGCGATACAGCCCATCATACCTCTTGACTTCAGCACTGGATTGACCATGACCAAAGAGTCGATGGTGCAGGGGTTCTCCAGCGCGCAGAAAAGGCCTGCGTGAAAGGTGCTCCCTTTATCACAGTAAAGGTTATAGATGGCATAGCCATGACCGTTAAAGTTTCCCTTGAAGGCATTGCCCGTTGTGGGTGACTCGCCTGTGGGAGAGCCGCCGCCAATGGGCACCCAGTTGTTGGTACTGTCGCCCGTGTTGTTCAACCAGATATCGGCCGTGAGGTTCAGCGTCTTCCCGTTGAAGGAATTGCCGCCGTTCACCAACTGCGCCAATCCGGCTAACTGCTCCGGCGTGGAAATGTCGAATGAGGTTTGGGATGCATCGTACCATGTGATGTCGGCAGTGCCGTCCCAAACGGTCTGCGCTTGCAGCGTAGGCGTGAAACCCATCAAGGTAACCAAGCACATCACTGCAAGAAGGTAAAATCTTTTCATAAGCATGTTTTATAAATATTTAATGATTAAAAAATTTCTGTATCCAAGAGGACGTATGGAGCTAAAAAAAATTACACTTTATCAATTAATTATTTTTTTTAAAAAGGCTGCAAATAAACAATTTTTTTCAGACTATTGCGTTATCCCATGACACGCAAAAATGTTCCAATACAACGATTATGATAAGAGAAATCAAAGAAATTACCCTGAAGAAAATGGGCCAACTGGCTGACAAAGGACACGGAGAATACTTGGGAGAGGAGCTGTTGATGGTCATGCGTGCCATCCAATTCGGCAAGAATTTCATGCATGATGGTCAGCCTTATCGGGTGGAGGATGGCAGAGTGCTCCGGATTATTTCAGGCAACGCCCAACTTATCGTCAACATGAAACCTTATACTCTTTCAAAAGGGACGATGTTGGTTTTCCCTCCCGACTCTATCATGGAAATTGAAAAGAAAGATGAGGCCTTCGACTTCCAGATTTTCTCTTTCCGCGACCTGCCCGACGAGGTTACCTTCAAGGAGTGCACAGCATTTCATCTGTCGGATGACGATTGGAACCTGACGGGTGAATACTTCCAGTTATTAAGGCACACCCTCGACCGGGAGCCGCTGTCACTGAAGTCTATCCGAGCCCTGCAGACCGCTCTGTTGTCTGAACTTCATCATATTCTCACGAAGAATATGGCGGAGGGTTCCGACAAACCCGACAACCGGAAGGAAGCAATCCTCCACCATTTCGTTGCCTTGGTCAATCAGCACGCAGACAAAGAGCACAACATCGCCTTCTACGCCAACCAGCTATGCTTGACGCCCAACCATCTGGGAAGCACCATCCGCAAAGCCAGTGGGATGACCGTACAAGACTGGATTCACCGCCGCATCATCCAACAAGCCAAACTACTGTTAGGGTACAGCGATTCAACTATTGGAGATATTGCCGAGCAGTTGAACTTCTCCACCTCATCCTCGTTCTGCAAATTCTTCAAGAAGGAGACCCAGGTGACACCCAGACAATATCGCGAGGAATGCGAGGTATAATAAGGAGGTAATGATTTGATGCGCATTATTTTCCTCGCCC
Organism: Bacteroidales bacterium; assembly: GCA_017544105.1. Lineage (GTDB taxonomy): Bacteria > Bacteroidota > Bacteroidia > Bacteroidales > WCHB1-69 > F23-D06. The sequence continues at coordinate 407 of JAFYEU010000047.1, read as the reverse complement.
GCACAGCAGTGCACTCCCTAATCACCGACAATGCCCCTCACTCAGCCGGCCACCCTACTCTACTCACTGACAACTAAAAAAGCGTGCGACTTCGGGAAACCGAAGCCGCACGCTTGCTAATAGCTAATGGCTAAAGGCCAATGGCCAGACTATCTCTTCACGAAGTTCTTCGTCACCACGCCATTGTCGGTCGTGACACGCACATAGTACATGCCGTCGGCCAGGCCGCTGACGTTGATGCGCAACGGGTTCTCCGTGCTCACGATCGTATTGATCAGCTGGCCGTAAACGTTGTAAACCTCCACACCCGTGATCATGATGTTGGCGTCGCTAACCGCCACGCTCACCATCTCCGTCGCCGGGTTCGGGTAGAGGGTGACTGCCTTGTTCAGATAGTCCTCCACACC
>JAFYEU010000046.1 GCA_017544105.1 Bacteroidales bacterium | reverse complement strand
ACTCGACGCCAGTTTGATGCGGATGCCGATATTGGGGCGGATGCCCATTTTCTTGGCCTCACGCGCGATGATCTCCAGTTCATTCATCTTCTCCACGACGATGAAGATCTGCTTGCCCATCTTCTGCGCGAGCAAAGCCAGTTCGATATAACTCTGGTCTTTGTATCCGTTGCAGATGATGATGGAGTCGCTCTGGCACTGCATGGCGATGACGGCATGGAGTTCGGGTTTGGAGCCTGCCTCCAGTCCGAGGTTGAACTTCCTGCCATGTGAGATGATTTCCTCTACAACGGGCTGCATCTGGTTGACCTTGATGGGATACACCACATAGTTCTCACCTTTGTAGTCGTATTCCTGGGCTGCCTTTCTGAAGCAACTCCATGTCTTCTCGATGCGGTTGTCGAGGATATCGGGAAACCTGAGGAGCACAGGAGGGGTGACGTCACGCAAGGCGAGTTCGTCCATCACCTCGCGGAGGTCGATCCTGGTCTCGTCCTTGCACGGTGTGACATAGACATTGCCCTTTTCGTTGACTCCAAAGTAAGAGGTGCCCCAGCCTGGGATGTTGTAAAGTTCCAGGGAGTCGTCAATGGTCCATTTCTTCATGTTTGTTGTCGTGGGTTGGTAAGTGATTCAAGTTTCGTATTCGCTCAACTGTCAGACAGTGGTTCAGACACCGGTCATCTCGCGGATGCGGTCGACGGAGACTCTGATTTTCTCGTAACTGTCAAGTTTGTTGACATCGAGGATGTGGCGTGCCTTGGAATAGAAGGGCTCACGCTGCGCCAGTTGCTTGGTGATGAAGTCGAGCAGTTCATCGGGACTCTTTCCCTGAAGCAGCGGCCTGACTCCCTTTCCCAACTGGAGGTGGTAGCGGAGCACCTCTGGCTCCGCCTTGAGATAGACGGTATGTCCCTGCTGGTTGAGATAGTCCATGTTGTCGAAGAAACAGGGTGTCCCTCCTCCGCAACTGATGATGACATCCTCAAACTCAGCGACCTCATGGAGCATGGCATGCTCAATCTTTCGGAATCCCTCCTCGCCCCGCTCGGCAAACAACTGCGAGACGCTCTTGCGCATGCGGCTCTCGATATACCAGTCGAGGTCGTAGAAGGGGAACCCGGTCTCTTTGGACAGTGCCTTGCCCACGGTGGTCTTGCCGGCACCCATGTATCCGATGATGATGATCCTCACCATGGGCTATTTCTTCTTGCTGTCAGCAGCGGTGACCACTTGCATGCATTCCTCGAAACTGAGTTGTCCGGCCCTGGCATGCATGGCTTTCGGCATCCTGTAGTTCTTGCCGTCATAGCAGATGTAGGGTCCGTAGCGGCCCACCATCACTTCCATCTTGCTATCTTCCTCGAATTGCTGCAGGTGGCGTTTCTCCTCCTGCTCGCGTTTCTGCATGATGAGTTCGATGGCGCGGTCCAGAGTGACGGACAGCGGGTCGTCGGTCTTCGGCAGCGACAAATACTTCTTGTTGTGCTGCACATAGGGACCGAAGCGGCCTGCGCCGATGACCACGGGTGATCCTTCGAAGTCGCCCAAGGTGCGCGGAAGTTTGAAGAGTTCCAATGCCTCCTCCAGGGTGATGGTCTCCATGCTCTTGCCCGACGGCATCTGTGCGAACTGCGGTTTCTCCTTGTCGTCGGCACTGCCTATCTGCACGATAGGACCATAGCGGCCGATCTTCACCGACACGGGTTTGCCGCTCTTGGGATCGAGACCCAGTTCACGCTCACCGGCCTTGTGCTCTGCCCGGATGTTCATCGTGCGCTCCACCACGGGTTCGAAATCCTTGTAGAATTGCTTGATCATGGAAGTCCACTGCGCCTTTCCCTCGGCAATCTTGTCGAACTGCTTCTCGACGTTGGCGGTGAAGCCATAGTCCATGATATCAGGGAAATAGGCCAACAGGAAGTCGTTGACGACGATGCCCACATCCGAGGGCAGCAACTTGCCCTTTTCCTTGCCTACCATCTCTTTCTTGGTGACGGTGCTCACCTTGTTGCCCTTGAGGGTGTCGATGGTGTACGACCGTTCCACCCCTTTCTTGTCACCTTTTTGCACATACTCGCGCTGCTGGATGGTGCTGATGGTGGGAGCATAGGTGGAGGGTCGGCCGATGCCCAGTTCCTCCATCTTGTGTACCAAACTGGCCTCGGTATAGCGGATGGGACCGGCTGTGAAGCGCTCTGTGGCCGTGATGGCGGCACGCTCCAGGCGGTCGCCCTCTGTCATGGCGGGCAGGATATGGGTGGTGTCCTCTGTCTCTGCCTCGTCATCGGTCGACTCATGATAAGCCTTGAGGAAACCGTCGAAGGTGATGACCTCTCCGGTAGCGACGAAATAGTCGGCGCTCTCTCCGTTGATGTTCTTATTGGTGCGATTGCTCTGGACATTATCCTTGGCAAATCCGATGCGGATGTTGACGGTGGTCTTCTCGATCAGGGCGTCGGCCATCTGCGAGGCAGCCGTGCGCTTCCAGATGAGGTCGTAGAGACGGCGCTCCTGTGAGTTGCCCTCAATCTCGGTGTTGCTCATATAGGTGGGGCGGATGGCTTCGTGTGCCTCCTGTGCCCCCTTCGAGTGAGTCTTGTAGTTGCGGGGTTTGCTGTATTTATCCCCATAGAGTTTGATGATCTCCTCCTTGCTGTCGGAGATGCACAGTGCGGAGAGGTTGACCGAGTCGGTACGCATATAGGTGATATGTCCGTTCTCATACAGATGCTGTGCCACCATCATCGTCTGCGACACGGTGAAGCCCAGTTTGCGTGAGGCCTCCTGCTGCAGCGTCGAGGTGGTGAAGGGAGGTGCCGGGGTGCGGTGGAGCGGTTTCTTCGTCACGGCCTCCACGGTAAAGGTGGCATCCTTGCACCGCTCGAGGAAAGCGAGGGCCTCCTCATGGGTGCGGAAACGGACGGGCAACTCTGCCCTCACCTCTGCGGTGCCCTGTGCCTGAGGCAGGTTGAAAACTGCACTGGCACGGTAGAAAGACTCGCTCTTGAATGCCTGGATCTCGCGCTCGCGCTCCACGATGAGCCTGACGGCCACACTCTGCACACGTCCGGCCGAGAGGGCGGGCTTCACCTTGCGCCAGAGCACCGGCGAGAGGCGGAAACCCACGAGTCTGTCGAGCACACGGCGTGCCTGCTGTGCGT
>JAFYEU010000001.1 GCA_017544105.1 Bacteroidales bacterium | reverse complement strand
TTTTCGTGTCGTTTCAAAAATGCAAAAGTAACATTTTTAATAACGAATGAGACAATCAATTGTTGCAGTTCAAGCAAGAAAAAAAATGAACAAAATCACTTTATTTTTTTTCAAAATGCTCCACGGCGTATGCCTTGGTGATGGCAATCTTCTTCTTGCCGGAGGAGGGGAACTCGAACATGGCGTCATTCATGATCTTCTCCACGATAGAACGCAGTCCACGGGCCCCGAGTTTCAGCACCTCTGCCTTCTCCACGATATAGTCGAGAGCCTCTTCCTCGAAGGTGACATGGATGCCGTCCATCTTGAAGAGTTTGACATACTGTTTGATGATGGCATTCTTGGGCTGGGTCAGGATGCGCTTGAGGGCGGCTTTGTCGAGGGGTGCCAGGGCTGTGATGACGGGAAAACGGCCGCACAACTCGGGGATGAGGCCGAACGACTTAACATCCTGCATGGTGATATGTTGCAGCATCTCGTCTCTTTGTATGTTTCTACCCTCCTGATTATAGCCGATGGTGTGCGTGTTAACGCGCTCGGCGATGATCTGGTCGATGTTGTTGAAGGCGCCACTGCCGATGAAGAGGATGTGCTGGGTGTTGACTTGGATGAACTCCTGCTCGGGGTGCTTGCGTCCGCCTTGAGGCGGCACATTGACGATAGAGCCTTCCAGGAGTTTGAGCATGGCCTGCTGGACGCCCTCCCCGGACACATCGCGCGTGATGCTGGGGTTCTCGCCTCCCTTGCGGGCCAGCTTGTCGATCTCATCGATAAAAACGATGCCGCGCTCGGCCTGCTCCACATCATAGTCGGCAGCCTGCAACAAACGCGTCAGGATGCTCTCCACATCCTCGCCCACATAGCCGGCCTGCGTGAAGACGGTGGCATCGGCAATGCAGAAGGGCACGTTGAGCATCTTCGCAATCGTGCGGGCGATCAAGGTCTTACCCGTACCCGTCTCGCCCACCAGCAAGACGTTGGACTTCTCGATCTCCACGTCATCCTCTTTCGTCTCGGCCGTGGAGAAGAGACGCTTGTAGTGGTTGTACACCGCCACGGAGATGGTCTTCTTGGCCTCCTCCTGGCCAATGACATACTCGTCCAGCTTAGCCTTGATCTCTTTGGGCTTCATCATCTTGGTCTTCAGGTTGCTCAGATCCATCCGGGTGAGATGGGCTTTCCGCTCCTGATAGATATCCATGGCTGCCTGGATACAGTCTTCGCAGATCGTGGCATCCAAACCTCCAATGATAAAATGGTCGCGAGGGATCTCGCGACCACAAAAACTGCATATTCTGTCTAAATTTTGCTTCTTAGCCATTGTTTGTCATTGTGATAAATGAGAAAAGGGAGTCATCGCTTTCCTAGTCGCAAAGGATGCGACAGGTGGGGGCGGGCCTATTTGCGCTCGTGTGTGAGCACCTTGTCAATCAGACCGTACTCTTGCGCTTCGGAGGCGATCATCCAGTGGTCGCGGTCGCAGTCCTTCCACACCTGGTCGTAGTCTTTGCCGGTATGGTAGGCGATGATCTCGTAGAGCTCCTTCTTGATCTTCTGGATCTCTTGGGCTTCGATCTCGATATCGGAAGCCTGGCCTTGTGCGCCACCCATCGGCTGATGGATCATGACGCGGGAGTGCGGAAGGGCGAAGCGTTTGCCTTTGGCACCGGCGCAGAGCAGGACAGCGGCCATGGAGGCAGCCATGCCCGTGCAGATGGTGGAGACATCCGGCTTCAGATACTGCATGGTGTCATAGATGCCCAAACCGGCATATACCACACCTCCCGGGCTGTTCAGGTAGATCTGGATATCACGCTCCGGATCCTGGGACTCCAGGAAGAGCAGCTGGGCTTGGATGATGTTGGCCACATCATCGTCAATGGGCACGCCCAGGAAGATGATACGATCCTTCATCAAGCGGGAGAACACATCCAGCTGGGTGATGTTCATCGGGCGCTCTTCGATGATATACGGGGTGATATAGTTGCGCGTCATGGACATATAACGGTCCATCTTCAGGCTGCTGATGCCATGCTGTTTCAGCGCATAATTTCTGAATTCGTCTTGCATTCTCATCTTCGTGGAATTAAGGGTTATTCTTCTTTCTTCGTGGATTTCTTGGGGGCTTTCGGCTTGGCATTCTTGGCCTTGGGGGCTTTCTCCTCCTTGGTCTCTTCGGCAGCCTCTTCCTTCACAGCCTTCTTGGCGGGAGCCTTCTTGGCTTTCGGCTTCTTGGCAGGAGCCTCGGCAGCGCCCTCTTCAGCCTTGGTGACATAAGTCATGAAGGCCTGGCCGTCACCCTCCACCATCTCGATGTTGAGTTTGTCGCGGAGCTTGTTGGCAAGCTTCAGATCGAAGAGCATGTCGTAAACCTGCTTCACGGACTCCTGATTCTTCATAGCCTCATTCACCATCTCATCGATACGCGGCTCCATCTCCTTGGAATAGATGGCACCGAAATAGTTGTCAATGAAGTATTTTCTGAAATAGTCGCGCACATCGTCGGCATTCACTTGGACCTCATTCTCCTCGAGCAGCTTGTTCTCGATGAGCTGCCATTGGAAAGCGCGCTTGTACTGATTGTATTCAGTCTCCAGTTTCTCAGGGGTCATATCCTTCTGGGCAACGAGGATGTAGCGTTTAACGAAATCATCAGGAAGCTCCACCGGCACATTGTCGATCAAAGCCTCGATAGCGTCGTTCATGAAACGCTGGTTGATGGGGGTCTCATACTGCTGGGCCATCATCTTGGCGACAGCTTCTCTCATCGTCTTCTCATCCTTGACGCTGCCATCCGGGAAGGCCTTCTTGAAGAACTCCTCATTGATCTCAGCCAGATCAAGGTGTCCCACATAGTCGATGGTCAGCTCCTCTTCGTAGGCATTGCCCTCTTCGAGATCCTTGACATCCACGCGCAGGAAGCGGGCCAGGGTTGATTCAGAGGTAAAGGCTTCTCTGAGCTTGATTTTGACAGTCTCCTTGACCTTCTTGCCGACAAATTTCTTGGCAGCCTTCTCGGTCAGATCTTTCAGGAAAATATAGCCGGTCTTGTCCTCACCATACTTCACGGAGACATTGTCTTTGTCGGTCTCCACCACCTCAGGGGTCGTATAGTTGCCATAGCGTTCACGGAGTTGGTCCACCTGACGGTCGATCTCCTCCTCGGAGGCCACATAGCGGAAGTCCTTCACCACAGGGAGTTTGGAGTAGTCCACCTCCACCTCGGGTCTGAGTGCATATTCGTAGGCGAAGACGAAGGTGTCGGGATTTTGAAAGTCCACTTTAGACTTCTCTTCGATAGGCAGGGGTTCGAGGATGTATTGTATGTTGTTGTCTTTGATAAAGTTGGCCATGCTGTCGTTGACCAGCTTGTCGACTTCCTGCACGAGCAGGGTAGGTTCATACATCTTCTTGATCATGCCCATAGGCGCGTTGCCGGCTCTGAAGCCCGGAACCACGGCGCTACGTCTTTGTTTCTTCAAAGCGGCTTCAAGGTTGGCCGCATAGTCTTCTCTGTTAATTTCAAAAACCACTTCCTGCAATAAGCCGGGAACGTTTTCGTGCTTGATATTCATTATACTTTAAATTTGGTTAACCATTAATAATATAAAAGACACGCAACATCCTAAGAGTTGCATGTCTAACTATCTTCTAACTAGATTATATTCAGGATTCTATTACTCCTCACCGCCGTCGGTCTGCTGAGTTTGTTCCACCTGGTTCTGTTGGGGGCGCATGGAGTTAACCTCGTTCTTGGAGAGGAAAGCGCAGACGAAACAGAGCACCATGATGAAGGCAGCCACGCTCCAGGTGGTCTTCTCCAGCACGTCGGTGGTTTTGCGGACACCCATAATCTGGTTGGAGGAGGCGAAGTTAGAGGCCAAGCCACCGCCCTTGGAATTCTGAATCAACACTACAAACGCCAACACGACGCAGGCTAAGATAATCAATACAACACAAAGTGAAAACATTTTCTAAAATTTTTGTTTATAAATACCTAGTTACTTTTCGCTGAAAAACTCTTTTTCAAATTTTCAATTTGGGCTGCAAAAATAGAACTTTTTTCGGGAAAATGCAACCTCAAAATTTCATACATCTGGATCGCTTTCTCATAGCAGCCTTGTTCAGCATAAATGCCTGCTAGTGTTTCACTTACAATAGTAGGATCGTCTTCAGCGCTGGTGATGCCGTAGTCGGCGAGCAGCTCTTGCGAGTCGGCAGGAATCTGAATTTTCGCATCATTGGCGGAAAATTTTTCAATTAGCTGGTCTATCAGGGCGTTCTTGTTCCGGTCGCGTTCCTGATGATCTTTGGCGAAGACAGGATGCAGGGTCTCATTGGGGGTGGTGTGGACCGTGGCGGCGACCATGGCAGGGCGGTCGGGGCGGCTCATGACAGCCGGTTCCGCCTCCACATTGAGTTGGGCAAAACGCTGGCGGTCGGGCAGGGTCAGCAGCATGCGGGCACGCTGGCGGGCGCTCACACGCCCCGGATAGAGCTTCAGGTAGAAGAGGCTGACCAGCGAGGAGGCCGGATAACGCTTCGCCAAGGCCGTCAGCTTTGACTGCAGGGACTCCTGGTCCGTCAGGGTGACATAATCGCTAAAAAAGACTTTCTCCATATTTCTGTACTTTCGTTACCAATTCACAAAGGCCTTGTTGAAGATATCGTCGGTGAGGGCGTCATTAATGGAGTTGATGAGGTTGGACTCCACGCTGCTCAGGTTCTGGTTGCTGGAATAGTCGGCGTAACGGGAGAACGACTGGTCAAAGTTCTGGGTCTCGTCGAAGCTGTTCACAAAGCGCACCCGCACCGTGATGGTCAGGCGGTTCATGGCGGCGGTCTCGTTGCCCTGGATGGCCACCGGCGAGACGGTATAGCCCGTGATCTCGCCCTCGAGACTATAGTCGCCGTTGCGGCTGACGATGGTCAGCGGGGTCTGGCCCTGGATCTTGTCCTTGAGGGCCGTGGTGAAGCTCTGGCTGAGCATCGGGTTCACCAGTGACGCGTTGTTGGGGAAGTTGGTGATGGCCACCGTCTTGGCACGCGCATCGACGGTGCCGCCCGTCAGTGAGACAGACAGCTTGCAGGAGGCCAACACGACCGCCAGCAAAAACAACAACCCGGTCTTGCACATCCTATTTCTCATCATTAGGCACCAATCCATAGAGTTTGATTTTACGATAGAGGGTACGTTCCGATATCTGGAGCTCATCGGCCGCCTTTTTCCGGTTGCCGTGATGACGGCGCAGCGCCTCGGCAATGGCTACTTTCTCCGTCTCGGACAACGAATGCTCGCGGCTCTCATCCACCTCGCTATAGGTGGATTCGGGAATCGACTGCATGTCGCCGTCGGAGACATGGGTAATGCGCATCTCCTCATTCTCCGGCAAGGCATAGTCGTGATGCATCATGGCGGCCTGCACGACCTTGTCGCCTGTCGCCTCTTGCATCCTGCCCAGTTGCTTCTTCAGCTCCATGATCTCCTTGCTCATGTCGGAGATCACCTTCATGGTGTCCCAGCGGAACTGCTCGAAGGCGTCGGTCTCGGCATGTGCCAGCACCGGCAGACTGGAGGTGGGAGAGGTCAGGTAGGGCTTCAGGCGCTCGGCGGTAATCTCACGTTCCTCCTCGATGAGGGAGATCTGCTCCGTCACATTCTTGAGCTGCCGTATATTGCCTGGCCATCCATAACGTTTCAGCTCCTCCTTGGCATCGTCAGTCAGCGTGATGACGGGCGAATGGTACTTGGCCGAGAAGTCGCTGGCGAACTTGACGAACAGCGGCAGGATGTCCTCCTGGCGTTCGCGGAGTGCCGGCATCCGGATCGGCACCGAGCAGAGACGATAGTAGAGATCCTCGCGGAACTTGCCCTTGCTGATGCGGTCGCCGATGTTGACGTTGGTGGCAGCCACCACCCGCACATCAGTTTTCTGCACCTTGGAGGAGCCCACGCGGATGAACTCGCCACTCTCCAACACACGCAACAGGCGCACCTGCGTGGAGAGCGGGAGGTCGGCCACCTCATCCAGGAAGATGGTGCCGCCGTCGGCCACCTCAAAGTAGCCCTTGCGACTCTCCACCGCGCCCGTGAAGGCGCCTTTCTCATGGCCGAAAAGCTCCGAATCGATCGTGCCCTCCGGGATGGCACCGCAGTTGACCGCGATATAGTTCCGATTCTTGCGGGCACTGTACGCGTGGATGATCTTCGGGATGTTCTCCTTGCCTACTCCACTCTCACCGGTCACCAACACCGACAAGTCGGTCTTCGCAGCCTGCACGGCCACATAGACCGCATGCTCGAAGGCCTTGTTGAAGCCTATCATCTCAAAACGGCGCTTTATAGAAGCGAAATCCTCATTCATTCGGCAAAAAATATTAAGGGGCGCAAAGATACAATTTTTTTTCAAGGTGGCATGGGGTTGAGGAAACTTTGGCCGTTGGCCATTAGCTATTAGCTGGTGGCAATGCGCACCGTCATTCCGTCACGCCTCTCCGTGGTTGGATGCAGAAAATGGGAAAAACGTCCGGCAATGTTTGGATAAAAATAGTATTTTTGCGCCTTTCAATGTAAAGAATCATTATCATTAAAAAATATAACCACTATGAGAAAAAGCCATTTGCTTAGACAATTTATCACCTTATGTGTTATCCTGTTAGGTTTTACGACTCTGCAAGGTCAGACCATCGTTTTCCAGGAAGACTTCAGCGCCGTGGCAGACTCCAACGGCATGGTAGATGTCAGCAGTACGCTGGACACCTACACGGCCCTTCCTGGCTGGACGGGTTACAAAGTATTCCGTAACGCGGGGAAAGTCCGCATAGGCACCTCCAGTGCTCTGGGTTGGATTCAAACACCCTCCATTGACCTCTCCGGCAACAACGGACAATTCACCCTCTCCTTTGATGCCGACGCTTGGTATCATGACTCCACCACCATCAAGGTGTATGTAGGCAGTACCGTCTATACTGTCACGGGGTTGGACAACAGCGGCAGCTACGGCAGCTACGGTCACTACACCCTGGATCTTACGGGCGGCACAGCGGCCACCACGATCAAGTTCGAGGGCAAGCAGGCTGCCAAGGGCCGTTTCTTCCTCGACAACGTGGTGATCACGCAAAACACCGGCATCATCTCCACGGCGGCTCCGGTCTTCACGCCGGCCGCGGGCACCTACACGGAGCCTGTCAGCGTGACGATGAGCAGCGCCACCACGGGTGCTACCATCTACTACACCCTGGACGGCACCACCCCCACGACCTCCTCATCCGTCTATTCCGCCCCCATCACCGTCAGCCAGACTACCACTGTCAAGGCTTTCGCCGTTGCCACTGGCTATGGCGACAGTCCAGTCACCAGCGCCACCTACACCTTCCCGGCACAGGTGGCCAACATTGCGGCCTTCAAGGCGTTGTCTGCCGGCAGCCAGCCTTACACCATCGCCAACGATGTCACCTTCGTCTTCCACAGCGGCAACTACACCTACGTCAAGGACGCCACCGCCGGACTGTTGATTTATGGATCCGGCTTCACCACGGAGTTTGACGAAGGCGATCAGATCAGCAACCTGACGGGCGCCTTCTCCCAGTATCAGGGACAGATCGAGATGACTAACGTGCAGAACCCTGCCGCCGCCACCTCCAACACCGGCACCGTGACCCCCATCACCGTGACGATGAGCGAGCTGTTGGCCAACTACAGCCAATATGACGCCCAGCTGATCACCTTGGAGAACGTCACCTTCCCCAACGGTTTCACGGGTGCCAACGCCACGGACATCACCCAAGGTAGCAATCAGATCACGCTCTACAAACGTTTCACCCTTGACACCACGCTGGCTGCCAACACCGTGACCAATGTCACCGGCTTCGCGGCCATCTACGGCACCAGCATCCAGATATACCCTCGCAACAACCAAGACTTGGCATCTGCAGCTTCCACGCCCCAGCCTACGCTGGCCATCACGGCCCCTGCCGACGGCGCCAACTTCAGCAGTCTGGACACCCTGCCCATGGGCATCGTCCTTGACAACTTCGTCTTGGGCACCGATGGCTATCTGAAGGTTGAGTCTCCGCTGCTCGCCGCCGCCGGGCTCACCAGTCCGCTCTATCTGGACCAGACCGGGCTGGCCACCCTCTTGCAGACGGTCTTCAGTCCGCTGCCTGCCGGCACCCACACCATCACCGCCTCCCTGGTGGACATGACGCAAGCGCCCCTCACCCCTGCGGTGACGGCCACCACCACCTTCACGGTGACGATGCCCGACATTGCCACGCCGACCTTCTCGCCCACCCCCGGCACCTATGCAGACAGTGTGATCGTCTCCATCGCCTGTGCCACCCCGGGTGCTGAGATCCGCTACACCAGCGACGGCACCGAGCCGACGGCCACCTCCGCGCTCTATGCAACCCCCATCACGCTGACGACGACCACGACCCTCAAGGCCAAAGCCTTCAAGGCCTACTGGGCCGACAGCGAGACGGCCACGGGCCTCTACACGGTGGTCTATGAGCCCGTCCTGACGGTCAGCGACACCGCCTTGGAGTTCAGCAACAGCCAGCTGACGCAGACCTTCACCGTTAGCGGCGCCCACCTCACCGATGCCATCGCCATCACGAGCAGCAGCACGCACTTCACGGTCAGTCCGGCCACCATCAGCGACCCCAACAGCAACACCACGGTGACGGTCACCTTTGACGGCACCGAACCCGCCACGGGCACCTTGACCGTCACGAGCGGCACCTTGACGCACACCATCGCCCTCAACGGCACTGTCGCCCTGCCGGCACCGGTATTCTCCCCTGCCAGCGGCGCCAGCGACACGCTGATCGTCGTCACCCTCAACTGCGACAATGCCAGCGCCCAGATCCGTTACACCATGGACGGCACCACGCCCGACGCCACGAGCACGCTCTACAGCAGCGCCATCACCTTGAACACGGTGGGCCAATACACCATCAAGGCCATCGCCATGCTGAGTGGCTGGGAAAACAGCGAGGTGGTCACCGCCACCTACACCATCGTGGCCCCCGTGCCGCCGACACCCGACTACAACGACACTTTGCTATACTACACGGGCTTCGAGACCACCGACGGCTTTGTCGCCACCACCGTCTATAACAACAACACTCCCGCCTTCTCCGGCGAGAACACCCACCAGTGGGGCACCGTCTTCGGCACGCCAGCCACCATAGGCGCCATCCAAGGGGCACAATCCATGCAGATGCGCTGGTACGTCGCCTCCGCCACCACGCTGGGTTACACCTACACCAACTTCGACGTGGCCCACGCCTCCCGCATCCAGTTTGCCGCAGCAAGCACCAACGGTCTTAACGTGAACGTCTCCTACTCCACCGACGGCGGCAACACCTACAGCACCCCCACCCTCTTCGAGCTGGGCAGCACCTTGGCCATGTACAATCTGGAAGTCAACAGCGACGGCTCCTTCGACAACGTGCGCTTCAAGTTCGAGGTAGCGCTGCCCGCCACGGCCCCGACGAGCACCTCCAGAGTCTATATCGACAGTGTGAGCATCTTCGGTTACCCGAGCGCTCCCTCCTCCACGGTAGAGATGCCGGTCATCACGCCCAACAGCGGCAACTTTATCGAGCCTGTGACGGTGTCCATGACCTGCGCCACTGCCGGTGCGGAGATCCGTTACACCACCGACGGCACCACGCCGACGAGCACCTCCACGCTGTATAGCGCTCCCTTCACGGTGAACACCACGACGACCGTCAAGGCCATGGCCTTCTTCGGCTCCATGACCCCGAGCAATATGGCCACCGCCACCTACACCTTCCCGACGGAAGTGGCCAATATCGCCGCCTTCAAGGCTGCCAGCACCGCCACCAATAGCACCCCGTATAAGATCACGGGCGATGTGACCTTCGTCTTCCAGCACGGCAATAACATCTACGTCCAGGATGCCACGGGCGGACTGCTCATCTTCAACCAGAATGGCAACATCACCAACGAATACAACGAAGGTGACGTCATCAGCGGTGGCATCTGCGGCACCTATTCCTTATACCACGGCCTCGTGGAGATGGTCCCGCTGGCCAACCCCGCCGCTGCCACCAGCAACGTGGGCGCCATCACCCCTGAAGAGGTGGACATCGAGACCATCGAGGCCCAGTACTATGTCTATGAGTCCCGTCTCGTGAAGCTCACCGACGTGGTCTTCACCGAGGGCGGCGCATACAACACCAGCACCTCCAACAACCTTATCATTGAGCAGAACGGAGAGACCCTGCAATGCCGCAACGACTTCAAAACCCTCGACATGACCATCCCCGCCGGACAGCATGCCGACATAGTGGGCTTCGTACTGCAATATGAAGGCAACTACCAGATCGCACCGCGCGACAATGACGACATCACCTTCATCACCGTCACCCAAGACACCGTGGCCACACCGGTCATCGCCATCACCGACAACGGCGACGGCAACGTGACGGTAGCCATCACCTGCGCCACGGATGGAGCATCCATCTATTACACCCTTGATGGCACCACGCCCGATGAGAATGCCACGCTCTACACGGCGGCCATCACCCACGACGGCGGCGAGTTCACCGTCAAGGCCATCGCTATGAAAGAGGACATGGTCAACAGTACTGTGGCCACCATGACGCACACGGGCATTCAAGATGCGACCATCATCTGCACGGTCTATCCCAACCCGACAGCCAACGTCTGCCATCTCACTGCCAACGGAGTCATGATCGAGTCCGTGGCCCTGTACGACACCTTCGGCAAACTGGTTGGCACGATGAGCGTCCATGACACGGAGGCCACCCTCGACCTGTCTGGGTATGCCACCGGCCTCTACCAAGTGCGCATTGTCACCACAGACGGTGTCGTCACGACCAAGATTATGAAGCAATAGGCATAGATCCTCTTTGCTTCATCGCTACGGATCACGCGAATCTGCGCGGAACATCACCACGCCATTCACGTGATCCGTTTTTTTATCACCTCAACTGCAACAATTACCCCCCAAATTTCGTCTTATACAATGTTAGTCGTCGCCTATCGGACATCGCGATGGCTGATGGTATTTTTTATGCATGTCCGCCAATCAAAACCAACCCCTTATGAAAAAGCATTTCTATCTAATTCCTTTGATGGCGTTACTTTCAGTCATCACCTTCTCCGCTTGCGACCATGGCGGCGGACAAAATGGCAAGATCATCCGCAATGCCGTGACCGATGTGGACGGCAACAAATATGACGCGGTCAAGCTGGGCGACCAGGTGTGGATGCAGACCAACCTGCGCACGAAGCATTACCGTGACGGCAGTTCCATCGAGCAAGGCACCGACAACATCAGTGCCCACGACCCGCTCTTTTACCAGCCCACCACGCAAGTATTTGCCGCCTACGATGAGAAGACACATGGTCTCTATTACAACTGGAAAGCAGTGGATAATGAGAAAGGCCTTTGCCCTGAAGGATGGCATGTGCCTTCCGATGCCGAATGGACGCAGATGGAAGAGTATGTCAGCTCTCAAAGCGACTATGTGTATGGAGACGATGCCAGACATATCGGCAAGGCATTGGCTTCCACGGTAGGCTGGAACGAAGCCCCCTCCTATCACGAAGGTCATGTTGGAAACAACCCGGATGCCAACAATGCGACTGGATTCTCCGCAGTTCCGGCAGGCAAGTTCCAAGATCACTCCTGGGGAAGTTTTGGTGCCACCGCCTTCTTCTGGACCGCCACAGCCAACAGTTTCAACTCCTCTTGGGATCGCTGGGTTGACTACGACAGTCCTCTTGTGTTAAGGCTCTCTGCCAACTACAACGTCGCCATGTCGGTACGCTGTGTAAAAGATTAGGCAGACGGGTTTGTTCGCTGCTGACGCGACATACGTTTTTTTCGGTGCCCCTGTAGAGACGTTCCATGGAACGTCTCTACACATCATCGGCGTTGACAACGGATAGTGCTACGAACGGGTGAGACGTTCCATGGAACGTCTCTACACATCACCCCATAGGGCACGGCGAGAACGAGCCCCCGACAATTCAACATTTTTCCTATCTTTGCGGCTTCTTTTGTAAAAATGGTCGCGATGAAAAAAATACTCCTCCTCACCATGGTTTTGGCCGCCACGCTGTCATTGCTGGCGCAGGACGGCCTTTATGAGAAATTGTTACCCTCGATAGAGCAGACCCCTTACGCCACGGACATCTTCGTCACCCGGGACTCCGCGTTGCGTCTGGACATCTACCTGCCCGAGAAACAGAACGAGCAGCACGCCTGCTTCCTCTACGTGCATGGTGGCGGATTTATCGGCGGCGAGCGGACCGAAAGCATCTCCCACATTGCCCCTTACCTTCTGGAAGAGGGATTTGTCATCATCTCCATTGACTACCGGCTCGGGATGAAGGGAGAATCGGACTTTGGCATCCTCTCGGGCATGCGTAGCTTCCAACGCTCCATCGACATGGCGGCGGAGGACCTGCTGGAAGCCACGAGCTACATCCTTCGGAACCGCCTGACAGTCGGTCATTGCACCATCAACCCCAACTATATCATCACTTGTGGCAGCAGCGCCGGCGCCATCACCGTGCTGCAGGCCGACTACTACCTGCACAACGAGGCGCCCTTCGAGATCCATCTGCCCGACACCTTCCGCTATGCGGGAGTGCTCTCCTTTGCGGGCGGCATCTTCTCCAACCACGGCAAGATCAAATACCTGAAGGGAAAGCCCGCCCCCACCCAGCTCTGTCATGGCATGGACGACCATCTCGTGCCCTATGGCAAGATCCAGCTCTTCAACCTCGGCATCTTCGGCAGCGACGCCCTCGCCAAACAGTTTGAGAAATATGACTACCCCTACCACATCAAACGCTACGAGAAGCTGGGCCACGAGGCCGCCGCACGCCACGCCTATGAGTCGGACCTCGTACTGGGGTTCATCCACGACTATGTTTTCGAGCAGAAGTTCCTCCAGATTGACGAGACCTACTATTCCCCCTACATCCAGCACTGGAGTATCGGCGGTTACAAGATCAAGGACCTCAAGAAGTTCCAATAGCAAACCCTCCCTCCCATGCGCAAGAAACTGAACATACCGCACACCTTCACCATCGTATTTGCTATCATCGTGGTCTGCGCGGCCCTCACCTGGATCATCCCGGGTGGCGAGTTCGACCGTCAGACGATTAATGTGGACGGCCACGAGCGCAACATCGTGGTGGACAACTCCTACCACCGCGTGGAGAGCCAGCCCCAGACGTGGCAGGTCTTCACCGCCTTCTTCCAAGGCTTCCAGCGCACCTCCCACATCATCGTCTTCATCCTGATGATCGGCGGCGCCTTCTGGATCATGAACGAGACCAACGCCATCAACAAGGGCATCTTCCTCTTCTTGGAGAAGACGCAAAAGATACAGAAATACAAGTTCTTCCGAGCGATCGGGGTGGACAACATCCTCATCATTGGCATCATGCTGGTGTTCAGCCTCTTCGGGTCGGTCTTCGGCATGAGCGAGGAGACCATCGCCTTCATCGGCATCTTCGTGCCGTTGGCCATCTCCATGGGCTACGACTCCATCACGGGCGTGCTGATGTGCTATGTGGCGGCCCATATCGGCTTTGCGGGCGCCATGCTCAACCCCTTCACCATCGG
>JAFYEU010000045.1 GCA_017544105.1 Bacteroidales bacterium | reverse complement strand
GCTGCCAACAGACAGAAGGCCATCTTGGAGTTGTCGGGAGATACCGCATGCTGCAGATAGAGGCCATCGCGCTTCTCCGTGGTCACCGAGATGATCTCCTGCGGATGCCACTTCGCCTGTTTTGCACTCTTCTCGATGGTATTCATGTACATCGTGTAGGTCTTGGTCTTGTTCTGCCACTCACTGTATAAGGCATAGATATTGTCCCCGTCTTCGTACATCGTGACAAAATTGTAAGAGTTGAGGTGCTGCAGCTGGATCTCCGAAACCGAATAATCCTCCAATGAGACACAGTACAAGACATCGTACACCGGTTTGGAAGATGACCAGACCGTGTTGTCGGTGTAATAGAGGTAGAGATGACCATCGGCACTCTCTATCTGGCCGGCAGCCAAATAGGGAGCCAGTTGGGCTTTCACAATATTCTCTCTGATGACATTGTAAGACTGTCCGAACAGAGAGATGCTGGCCATTGCCAACAAACAGAATAAGGCTATTTTTTTCATTGGTGATGATTTATTAATTATTATATTGTAAACTTTATGATTGCGTGGCAAAGATATAAAAAAAAGGGACTTCTATTTTTTACTTCTTCGCGCTGCCGCCGACCTTGGTGCGAAGTCCGTTAAACATCAAGACAAGCAAACAACGCTGCAAAATTAATTCTTTTATTTATTCTTGGGACACAAAAAGTCCAAAAGGTTGCAGTTTGTTAATATTTTTTTGTTTATATTTATTCAACTATTTGATTTTTAATTGGTTAATTCATTCCATAACATAATACTTGCTCGTAACGGCACAGGTTGTAGACCTGGTTTGTCAGGGTGCTGTGCGAGACAATTTCATCGTAAAAGAACAAAGACGGATACTTGCCCGGCTTTCATTATGATGCCGAGAAACAGAAGTCGGCATGCATTCTTCACCTACTATTAAAAGGGATGTGCCACTTTAATAATCTCTCCTTTATATCTGTCACTGATCGCAAGCCCTATAACCCCATCGGATTCAATAAATAGGGGAATGCGCATATCATGTTTTGACTGCAAACCCATCAATAAAGCATCTACATAAACAGGCTGATGAGGGACAATAGCACAAAATGCAGATGCCAGCTCCAGTCTGTAGGTGGATTTTGCCGGCACATCCGATTTACCCTTGTAATTATCCAGCGCACCACTGAAAAAGAGATAGACCTTGTCTTGAAACATCTTGGCAAAATAGGAATATCCCTGACCTCTTAACCAATAAGATGGTTCAACATCCCCATTGTTTGCATATTGGTTCTTCTTAATCAAGGCAAAATCATTCAATGTACCTTGAACATCGGTATAAAAAACGGGAATGTGGCGAGCATAATGCCGATAATAAG
Organism: Bacteroidales bacterium; assembly: GCA_017544105.1. GTDB lineage: Bacteria > Bacteroidota > Bacteroidia > Bacteroidales > WCHB1-69 > F23-D06. The sequence goes on along the minus strand of JAFYEU010000045.1, from coordinate 7,083 downwards.
AACCTCCATCAGTAAACAGAACTAACCTTTTAGCTCTCATTTCGCCCAAAAGGAGAAGCGAACCATCACTAAACTCTTCTACATACTGGATTTCTGTTGAATAACAGGTGTCGTGAAGATCGTACACATCGCTATTGCCATAGTAGTCAGACGGAAACGGCATTGTGTTCGTCGAAATGTCTTCATTCTTCATATCAACAATTGCCATATAAGCACCCGCCTCAGGTTTGGATAGACGCTCCGTAAAATAGCCACCAATGGCCATATTGCCGTTACGCAAAAGTTTCAATTTGGCAGATGTGACATATCCGAAATCGACAGTCTCATCCAAAACCCGAATGGTATTATCAGACATCATCCACAGATGCAATGTCTCATTTTCGCGACTATCGGCCGTTCGGTTGTCATACGATATGATAGCATAGTAAACCATTCCGCCATTATCCACCAACAGATCCAGAATCTGGATAGTCTGATTGGCGAAATCCGTCTCAAGAGGGTCCTCTCCTTGTTTTTCTCCATGCTCACCCCAAACGGACACCTCGCTCTTGACAAGTCTTCCATTATCCAATGCATAGATCAAAAACGCCACATGACTATAGTCGGGAGATATGGCATACTTGACATGGACATCATTCTTTGTTGGAACTGAAACAGTGAATATTTCTTGAGGGTTCCAGGACGCAGCGCTCTGACTCTTATCTATTTTATTCATAATCAAGGAATAGGTTTTAGATTTTCTATTCCAGGCCTCATAAATTGCAATAATATCTGACTGATCCTCATACATACAAAGAAAAGTACAGTAGGATAAACGTTGAAGATGAATCTCCGAGATGGCGTGCGTTTTTTTGTCCATCACATACACATAATCATCCACCATTTTTTTCTCAGAGAGAGGATAGTATCCTGCATTAAAAATATAGTAGGAGTCACCGGAATCCTCAATCACACCATTCGCGATGAATGGCATTTGCATTACGGGGCGCCTAGTATCAGTTTTTAACACTGAAACATTTTGTCCCGAAAGACACATGGCAGCTATTAGAACGACCAGACATAAAGCACTCTTTTTCATAAATATCAAATTTGAAAAAATATCTGAAATCATTTATAACCATCCCCTATGACAGTTAGCTGTTGCAAAACCCATCAGTTCTCTACTATTATCTATAATCTGTCATCTATTCCTTCTCATTCAGCTTCGCCTTGCCCCAGAAGCGGAGGATGGCGATCTCGGCGAGGAAGCAGAGCAGGGCCAGCAGGAGGAACCAGAGCCATAGCGGGCGGCCATTCATATTGTCGGTGGCAGCCTTAGCCATGTCTTTTGTGTCGCCGCGCACGATCTTGATGTCGGCAGGCGCCTCGGTGATCATATCCTGCAGGGCTTTCTCGTCATAATAGGTGAGGTTCGACTCTTTTCTGTCCTGGTTGAAGGCCAAGGCACCCTCCACGGTTCCGTTATTGACCACATCATAATGGCCGCTTTCGTTCACCTGATTATGGAAGTAGAGGGCCACCTCATTGCCGGAGGCACGCTGCTCGGGGATGAACTCGAACTGACCGTCATGGGCTTTCAAGGAGACGGACCCTTCGGAGTGCGCACCCGTCAAGCTGACCGTCTGCATGTTGTCGCGACCGATGACGTTGTAGAGTTTCGTCTGCATAGAGCTCATGATGCCCACATTGTGCAGCGGCACAAAGAAGAGCGCATGGCGATGGGCATTGCCGAAGGCATCGTCCATGCCGACCGCCGACAGGACCACCTTGCCCTTGCCCACCGCATAGGCAGTCAGCAGGGCATCACCGTTCTCCAGCGTCATGACGACCTCGCCGCCCTTAGTGCTGCCCCCGATGGTGTAGTGCTGCAGCGTGACGGGCATATCGACTTTCTCTTCCTTATTGTTGAAGGCCCCCTTGAAATAGAGGCTCTCACGGTTCACCGACTTGCACTTGACGGAGTTCTTGACAAGCTGGCCATAGCGGCCCACGCCGAGACCTGACAGAAAAGAGGACCACGTGGCATCCATCTCCGTGCCGGGCAGCACCAGCAGTGTTCCCCCACCCTGCACGAACTTGCCCAGTTCGTCGGCCATGCCGGAAGAGAGCGTCGGCACATCACTCAGCACCACCACATCCGCCTTCTTCATCACCGTGTAGTTGACCTGCGTATACGGCATCCCCTGATAGTTGAAGACCGAGTCTTTGCCGTACAGGGCCTGCACAAAGCGGTTGCCCTGCTTGCCCGTGAGCGCCACAATGCTGGAGTTGTCCGTGACCGTGTAGGTAAGATAAAGATTGTCGTCAAAGACGATCGGGGCATCCTCGATGACAATGCGGGCATACTGGGTACCGGAAGCGTCAATCGTATAGACCATCCGGCAGTCCACCGTGCCACCGGGCTGCAAGTCAACGGTGGAGATGGCCTTCTGCTTGTCGTTGATATAGAGCTTCACGGGCAGCTTCTCCAGGGTCTTGTCGCCATAGTTGGAGATGCGGGCGTATAGGGTGACCTGGTTGCCTAACTTGAACACGGGCGCCAGGAACCAGCAACTGTCCACGCTCACATTGTTAGTGCCCTCGGCGGGCATCGGGATGAGGAAGGTCTGCGCGGTGGTGTCGCGACGGAGTTCGGTGGCATCGAAGCCGTTTTTCTGGAAGTCGGAGATATAGTAGTGGACCACGTTGGTATGCTGCGACTGGGCGGCCGTATTCCGTTCAAAGGTCCGGACCTCATCGAAGGTATGGCTGTTGGGCGAGACCTCGATCTTGTCGAGCATCTCCAGCATCTGGTCTTTGTTGAGCACGCGCGACTCCTCGCCGGAGAAGTCCTGGGTGGTCAGCACGAAATCATCGCCATAGTTGAAGGTGTTGACGATAGCTTTGGCGGCGTCAATGGCGTCGTTGAGCATGGTGCCGTTCTGACTGTTGCTCTCCATCGAGTAAGAGTTGTCGAGAAAGACCGTCACCAGATTGCCCTTGCCGTTTTTGTGCTTGGGGTTGGGGATATAGGGCTGGGCGAAGGCGAACACAAGCGCCGCGATGCCAAGCACCCGCAGGGCCAGCACGATGAGGTGCATGATCTGCGACTCTCGCTTGGTTTTCTTCTCGATGTCCTCCAACATCTTCACGTTGGAGAAATGGATGGTCTTGTATCTTCTGAAGTTGAAGAGATGAATCAGGATCGGTATGGCGATACCGGCAAGACCGATGAGCAATAGGGGGTTCGTGAATAACATAATGGTCGGTTGGGAGTTAAGAATTAAGAGTTAAAAGTTAAGAGTTAAGGGTTAAATATACAGTCAAAGTTCAAAGTCAATGTTCATCGCCAATGGCCAACGGCTAACAGCTAATGGCTAATGGCTAACAGCAGTCCCTTCAGGTATGCGCCTTCGGGGTGGTAGATGTTGACGGGATGGTCGGGGGCTTGTTGCATCTGGTGCACCACCCGGACGTTCTTGCGTTCCAGGGCGGCGGCGGAGAAAAGGATGGTGCGGAAGTCGTCGAGGCTGATCGCCTGGGAGCAGGAGAAGGTAAAGAGGAATCCGCCGGGCTTGAGCAGTTGCATCGCCTTGCGGTTAATCGTCCGATAGCCTTTGATCCCTTGGTCTTTCACCTTGAGATGTTTAGCGAAGGCCGGCGGGTCGAGGACGATGAGGTCGTAAGGTTCCGTCTGTTGATCCATAAAGGCGAAGACATCCTCGCAGCAGGCGTTGTGGCGCTGTTCACAGTCGGGACCGAGCAGGGCGACATTCTGCCGGGTCAGCTCAATGGCACTGCGGGAGATATCAACGGAGTCCACTTGTGTGGCGCCGCCGCGCAGGGCGTAGGAAGAGAAGCCTCCGGAGTAGCAGAACATATTGAGGACGTGCTTGCCGGCAGCATATTGTTCCACCATCGCGCGGCTGTCGCGCTGGTCGAGGAAGAAGCCCGTCTTCTGTCCGCCTACGATGTCGATTTTATAGGGCACTCCGTTCTCTTGGGCCACCAGCTCGGGGTTCAGGATGCCGGCCAGCACCCCGTCGGGCACCTCGATACCGCAGGCGTTGTTGAGCGTCTGGCTGCTCTTGTCATAGACACAGCGCAGGTTGGGCAGCAGCTCCTGCAGGGCGCGCGCGAAGGTGTCGCGCAGACGGTACATACCTAACGAATGGCACTGCACCACCGCATGGTCACCGTAAAGGTCGATGATGAGGCCCGGCAGGCCATCACCCTCGCCATGGGCAAGGCGGAACATGGTGGTGTGCGGGGTGGGTAGGCCAATCGTGCGGCGGTAGTCTAATGCTCTTTGCAGTTTGCCACGCCAGAAGGTTTCGTCCGGCTCTACCGGCTCAAAGGAGAAGACACGCACCATGATGGAGCTGTTGGCGTAGTGCCCCAGGGCGAGAAAACGGCCCTCCTGGTCGGTCACCTCCACGATGTCGCCATCCTGCAAGCCCTTGTCCTTACGCGCCACCGCCCCCGAGAAGACCCAGGGGTGAAAGCGCTGCAAAGAACGCTCCTTGCCGTTACGGATGACTATCTGCCTCATAATTTTGAGGCCGCAAAGATAGCAACTTTTTCTGGGTTTTTAAGAAAAAAATACGCGGGGCGTTTTCGGACTACTCTTCTCACTTGCATTTCATCACCTTTTTCACCGTATAGCGTCCGTCTTGCGACACCTTGACAAAATAGATGCCACCCGACAGTGAGGACATGTCTATCGGACCGCTATACGTGTGGGTGGAAAGCAGCTGACCTGCCACATTGAAGATCTCGACCGTGGCATGGTCGGTCCCGGAGATGCAAAGCTGGTCTGACACTGGGTTCGGAGACACGGTGACACCCAACAACTCATGCGACGGCACTCCCGTGACAACAGGCTCAAAACGATATACAGTGTTTGGATACGGCTGACGTGACAGCCCGTCCATCTCAATGTCGTCAGTCAAGGAATCCAGCGTGGAGCCACAGAAATGGGTTGGATTGTCAGGGTCGCCTGACAAAATGGCCATATAGGAAACCTCCGTGGCAAGATTTTCCATGTGTATCACAGGGGTCAGTATGTCATAAGTCATCAACATGCCATAATCATTCCCGCTAATATACGAGGGGCCATATCGGAATTCTATCACGTGACCATTCTCATAATACCACATCTGCATGTTCAGATAGTTGGAGTCAACAGCATCGTATATGGAAGCGTTCTGCCATTCGAACTTGAAGATACGACTGCCAGGAGTGCCGTCAATCCGATAGGAGAGATTGGAGCAAGACCCCGTGTCACCTTCTTGGCGAAATCGTTTCAACCCGTCTCTTTTATCACCATCGCCTTTAAAGTCCTCATACTCCAGACAGCGATCCATAAGGTCTGTGAAAAAAGGAGTCAGCGTCACATAAAAGGGAAGGTCTTCAATGTCCTCATTTTCCTCATCGACATTGGAAAAACCGGCCCCCATCACACCAAGATACAGCGTGTTGAAAGTCTGTCCGAACACCACAAACTCCATATCTGTTGGAATGAGGATATTGGGGTCATCCCATTGGAGTCCGTTGTTGACGGAGACACTATTGTCCAAAGCCTGATATGGTTCCGTGGACTTTTGAAATGAGTAATAGGGAATATTCTGCGCGGTCAAGGCAAGACCCGAGAGCAATACTAACAAAAAAGCGAATGTCTTTTTCATAATGTTTTAATATGGACTTCGGTATAAATACTCTTCTTGTTGACGTCACACACGATGCGAAGCCCATAAACATCATGCAGAACAACAACGCTGCAAAGATACTTTTTTTTTTGATAATCGGGGACAATCATTACTGATCACTGACATCACTTCCCCGTCACAAAGTTGATCTCCCGGTCTGCGCCAGCGGTGTGACCGTCTTGGGTCCTGTGGTAGCCCCCCAAGACCGTAAATCCATAGGCATGGTCGGGCTCCAGGTAGAAAGTGACATGCAAGGTCTTATCATCAGACCACTTATATTCTTTGAAGGTGGGAAAATCGGCGGAGGAGCTGGGGTTCATGGCAATGCCCTGAACCATCGGCTTGGAGAATTTGATGACGACTGTATAAAGACCGCTGGGAACATTCTTGGCACCATTCTTGATGCTCACCTTGTACGTGGCATTCAGCTTGTCTGCTTTCTTGGACTGTTTGATATATTCCTTCAGGTCAAAGTCGTTCACGGTTTTGGCCAAAACAGGCATGAATTCCGACATGGTAGGATAACTGCCTCGCTGTTGTTCGTATTGCTTCAGCGCATCACACAAGGTCTGGACGAGGATAAAGCCCTGTCCTTCCTCATCTTGGATGAGATCCAACACGCTGACTTGCGGGTAATGTGCGATCAGATAGCGGATGACGGAGGCACGTACAAACGTCTCGTTCATCATGGTCAGTGCTGACAGATAGGCGGATTTCTTCAACTGCTCAGCCTTGAATACAAACACCTTCTCGGCGGATCGGCTCATCAGCGACCAGTATTGCGTGTTCAAAGGATTGCAATAAGGATGGCAGAACTCATGGATGATAATGGGCAACACGTATTGGCCGTAAAAGAAATCGCCGTTTTCGCTGAGCTCACAACTCCCAATCACAGGTCTCAACACATAACTGCCATCCTTGAGCTGGGCACTACACCCGTAGTTGTTGGGACCCACGAGCAGACTGAGCACAATGCTGAATCGACCGCCGCTTTGAGTGCTGAAAAAGTGGTCAAACCAGTCGAAATCCACATTTTCAACAACCGATTCAAAGCTCTCCTTGACCTCCTTATACACCTCATGCTGTTGTTCATACCATTTGTGGAAATCCGTTATTTGATAAAAATCGTTCAGCGGTTTCAGGAACTCTTCCTTCTGTTGCTCAGACCAGCGGTCAAAGGAGGGATCGCTGCCTGCCAGAAAACCATCGTCGAGCACGACATGGCCGGCATCGTCCACGTACAGATGCAGGCCGTAGGAGGCCACTGCGTCGTAGCCGATCCCCGACTCCAGCTGGTATTGACGGGCCAACTGCACCACTGGATGATCCTTAAATGGGGAGAAATACTCATCCACCTTCTCCGCGTACTGCGGAATCCTACACTTGTTATATTCTT
>JAFYEU010000044.1 GCA_017544105.1 Bacteroidales bacterium | reverse complement strand
AACCGCTCCCCGCTCGGGTCCACCCACTGCAGAGGGTTGTTCAGGCAGTAGGAGTAGCGGTTGTAGCCTTGCGTGCTCTCCGGCGCCTGCACGAAGTTGTCGGGCGAGAAGAAGCGGGCGATGACCGGGTCGTACAAACGTCCGTTCATGTTGATGATCTTCAACTCTGTGTAATGCTCATGTCCCGTGAAGCCCCGCTCCAGGCGGAAGTGGCGAGAGGTGTCGGCCAGGACCGCGTCGGCAAACACCGTCCAGTCGGCATCGCTCTTCACATTGCCCCACGGGTCGAAGTGCAGGGCGCGCACCACCTGCTTGGCACTGTTGGTGATATGGGTGATGCTGCCCAAACGGTCGGGGTGCACATAGAAGATGCTGTCGGCCCCGCCGCGGGTCACCACCATCGCCGCCAAGCCCATAGGCCCGGAAACGTAATGGTAATGTGTCACCGTGCCATTGGCGTGCACCTCCCGCTCATAGTCGCCCATGTAGTATCTCGTTCGCTCCGTCAGGCCGTTGCGCTTGAAGACCGCCTTGCTGCGCTGCCCCTCGGCATCGTACTCCAACAGAATCTCCACCTCTCCCTCCGCGATGCGCGAGGGTTGGTTGAAGCAGTTGTACTCCGTCGCGCACTGCGCAGCCGGTATGGCGTTGGGGTAGTCCACTGATGGGGTCACCTCCGTCACCGCGTGCGGCTGGTCGCCCTCATACGCATAGCTGCCCGCGAGCGTGTGGCTCTGGATGTTGCCCTGCCCGTCATAGACGGTGGAACAGGTCTGCGTCGTGCCGTTGTTTACCATACCCTGTCCAAAGGCCGTGAGCCGGTCGAGGTTGTCGTACTGGAACGTCTCATAGCGGCTGTTCATCTGCGAGCGGCGTGTCAGTCGGCCCATCGCATCGTAATTGTAGCGCAGGTTCTGCACGGTGCTGTCCACCGTATAGGCGATGATCACCGGGCCGGGGTCGTCCGGGACTATCAGGTTGGGACTGTCTCCCAGGGATTGTATCACTATCGGCTCAAACTGCACGTCGTGCTTCTCCCCGGTGTTGATGCGGGTGAGCAGGCCCGTAGGGCTGTAGGTGCGCTGTGTGAAGAGGCCGTTGCCATACTCGCACAAAGAGGGCTGGCCGTACATGTTATATCCATACACCTTCAGCAGCCGTGTGTTTCCCAAGCTTACGCTCTCCATTCTTCCGCTGCTCAGATAGCTGTAACTCATCGTATAGCCATCGGGAAAAGAACGGGTCGCCACCTGGCTCTTTGAGTTGTAGGTGTAGCTGTCTGTATAGGGAAGTCCCTCCGCATAGCGGGTGTGTTCTGCCAAGCGGCCCAATGTGTCATAAAGGAACTGTTCGGAGGGGTGGTTGTCCATGGTGACCTGATAGAGCCTGCCGCGACCCCGGTTGGCTGAAGTGTAGTGGTCGTAACTGTAGGCCACACGCTTCAGGATTCCGTCGGTGTTGGCATAGGTCTTGTTTGTCACTCGCCCCAGTGCGTCGTAGGCAAAGCTCGTGGTGACTTCGCGAGCATCCGTTTGCGCCCGCAGTTCGCCGTAGGCATTGTAGGTGCAGGTGATGGTGCCCGCATCGGGGTCGGCAATGCTCAGCCGATTGCCGCGCGCATCGGAAAGCAGTACGGTGGCATTTCCGTTGGCGGTGATGGTGGTGCGCAATACTGGTTTCCCGTTGTAAGTGTCCATGGCATACTGGTAGCCAATTGTGCCGCCTGGGTCGGTGACCGACAAAGGCCTGCCTGCAGCGTCTGTGGTCTGAGTCGTGACGCTTTGCCGCAGGTTGTCGGTAGTGGTCACCGTGCGACCCGTATAGCTGTAGCTGAGGTCGGTATGGGGGCCCTGCTCCGCTGTCGGCCGGTCGAGATGGTCGTACTGCCAAGTGTGCCACAGCTTGTCCGCATCGGCGATGTGGAGGGATGTGTAAGGAGCGGATGTCTTGAGGACGGTGCCCGTGGGGTTGTAACGCGTGTCCGTGTAGTAGCCTTCCTGTCTGGTGCAGACGACACGGCCCAGCAGGTCGAAATACTTCTCTGTGTTGGACTGTCCTGTCATGGCCGTCACCGTGTATGTCCTGGCCTTGGGGATGCTACTGCCCGTGTACCAGCGGTAGGAGAAGGTGCGCATGGTGTGGTCGGAATAGCGTATGGTGTCAGGCCGTCCGAAGGCATCGTAGGAGTAGCGGGTGATGAGGCCGTTGGGATCGGTTTCTGACAGAACAAGGCCAGTAGCGGGGTCATACAGACGGCTGGTCTGGTGGCCCAGAGCGTTGGTCTCCAGCAGCACAAAACGCCCCGTGGCATCGTAGGAGAAGGTCTGCGTGCGGCTGGCAAGCCCCTGCGAAGAGAGCGTCACCGTGGCGGGATTGCCGAAAGCGTCGTAGGTACCGTATTGTTCTGTCACGGAGGTGCCGTCGGCAATCAGGGTGGAGGAGACCAAACGCCCACCCGAATCATATTGGTAATGGTGTCTTTGGGTGATGCCATTGGATGATCCGTTCAGGGAAGAGGTCACCCTGACAGAGTCCGTCACGGTTTTTTGCGCCCCGCCGGACAGGGAAACCGTTTGATAGAACGGCTCTGTCAATTCCCTGGTCAGCCAAGTGTTGCTCCCCATGTCATAATTGTTTGTCACGGAAGCGCAGAGCCTGCCTGTCGGCAAATAGGCATTCGTCTGGCAACGGACTGTTCCGTTCACAAAAGAACGGAGGGTGTCGCGTGAGACATTGGTCACCAGCCGTCCGTGAGAGAGTCTTCGGCATTCATACAGATGGCTGGCTGTTTGGGAAACGGTACCGTCCACGATGGTGGTCTGTCTCACCGGCATCAGAAAATCCTGACACTGGTTGTACATATCGTCCCGCACATTCTCATACCAAGTCGTATCTGTCCTCGCATGCAAGGGATCGCGCGTCACGGATTTGGCAAATCCCGTCACCTGCCTTCTCGCAAAACTATAGGTGGGGTTGAAAAAGCCGTAATAGAAGGAAGAGGTGTCCGAGACCGCACCCCCAGTCCTTGTCATCCTGTCCACAACATCAAAATGGTAGGGGAAGATGGAGATGTTGGAGGCATAGCGGTAATACAGGCCGTGGATGTCGCGATGTTGCCACTGGACAAAAGATCCGTCGCCCTCCGTGATACACTTCACCACGGGCGTCCGCTTGTCCACCTGGAATTCATAGAGCAGCACCCCTTTGTCGTTGATCCCATAGTTCTTGAACGAGACAATGTCAATATGGTGGTCATCGTTGTAGTCTCCCAAAAGGAAGGAATGGTTGGTCTGGAACTCGGCAATCGACAATATGAGGGGGCGGATCTGGTACAGCGGGTCCGTATGGAAAGAAAGAATGTTGTTGTTATAGCCTTGGGAGAGCGAATATACGACTCTCAAGCCACTGCTGATCGTATCAAACGAGATAATGTCGTCATATCCGTCATTGTTGATATCAACGACAGCAGGATACAATTGATACCTTTCAGTATTGTGATATAGTGTCAGCGAAGAATTGACGGCTGTGTCAAAGCCATCACCCGTACCCAGAGCAATCTTATAGTTGCCGTTTTCCCGATAAAGGATGTCGGAAATGCCGTCCCCATTAAAGTCGCCAGAAGAGATGTAGCCCGACAAATTGCAGGTCTTCACCAGCTCGAATGTCAGGCTGGTTCTGCTGAATTTATATATCTTCAGGTTATTTGATACAACCATCAACTCGGTCTGGCCGTCCCCGTCAAAGTCCAGCAACTCGATATTGTCACCGTCAATGTACTGGGCGATGATACCGTTGTCTGTGGTAAGTTTGACGCAATCATGGTTCTGTGCACGGTATTGCAAAAGTATCTGATGGTGTCCATTGCCCAGAAAATCCCCTGTGTGCAGGCTTGAGAAGCCTTGTGTCAGAAAAGATCCTATGGCATCATAGGTATTGAAAGGATACTCGGTAACAGAGACAAAGATGCTGCCGTTCTCTTTCTTGCAGGCGGTCACAATTTCGCTGAATCCGTCCCCATCGATGTCGGCCGGCAGGCACTCGACAATATTCCATTCGTCCGGAAGGGCATATGTCTGGTCGTATAATTGGAATTGTCCTCCGTTTTTCAAAAAGACATTCCAAAATTTTTTGGTGTCACTGATTTGCACTATGTCGCATAAGCCGTCCTTGTTGAAGTCAACGGCGATATGGATACCCTCGTTCTGAAAATTGCTGATATGGAAGTTGGTGGTGTCAACACCCTCCGACGGGAGCTCCTTCCATTGGAAAACGGTGGGGTTAAGGGAAGTCTGGTCGGATGCCGTCAACTGCACCGACACCAGCTTCTTGGGATAATCAGAAGAATAGGTAAAGTCGTACTGCCGCACTAGGTCATACGCGGCCCCGTTTCTGCACAACACCTTGACGGAACGTAGCAGTCTGGTGTGTCTGATTGTCCGGCCTGCCACATACGTGGTGCCGACATGGCTGGTGCTGTCATATTCAAAAGTAACCCTGGCATAAGGCCGGAGGTTAGCAGCCGCATTGCCGGTATAGTCAATCCGCTCTATCCATATATCGCCGCCCGACTGCCGGTAGGTATAGTTGATGAAATTGCCATCCGCGTCCGTGCGCTTGTTCAGATACCATGCCAACACCGTGTTACCTGCCATCTGTCTGGAATTTTCCGTGTTGCCATATTCCAGAATATCGCCGTTGTCTGTGAAAACCTTGAAACTTTTCGGCCCATTGCCCTGCGTTCCGTATGAGATGACCTTGGAAAAATCATAGAACTCTGGATAATAGACGCAGCCGTCTGACCCGTAGGTGCTGGAGGAGTTTGCCACAAGTCGGTTTCCATCCAGGGAAAAACGATCCTGGAAAGTAAGATTTACAGATGTGATGTCGTTATCGTGGAACAAAGTCTTCCCGACTCTGCCGATGGCCGATATCCCTGCCAGATCACATTTCTCTCCTAATATCCCGCAACGTGTCATGCTGTTATACACCACACTCAATTCCGGCTGCACCCCGTGCGTGCCGGGCACTACCTCAATGGGAATGGTGTAGGTGGCAGCCCCCATAGAAGACACTCCCGCACTGCCCGGAACTTTGCCCACGGGAAGAGTGGTGTTCTGGGCATGAACGTTAACATGCAGAAAGAATGCTAACATCAAAATCCAATAGATTGTTTTTTTCATTACCATTATGTGTCTTTGATTTCTTATTTTTGAAAAAGCAAAAATAATTATTTTTTTTACTTTTGCACTCTACAAAAACGAGAGCTATGATACCACGTTATTCGCGTCCGGAGATGAGCGCCGTCTGGACAGAGGAAAACAAATTCGGTGCTTATCTGAAAGTGGAAATAGAGGCTGCCGCCGCCTGGAGCAAGCTGGGCGTCATCCCTGCCGAGGATGTGCAGAAGCTGCGCGACAAGGCCGCCTTCAAGGTGGAGCGCATCTATGAGATTGAGCAGGAGACACGCCACGACATCGTGGCCTTCACGCGTGCCGTCAGCGAGTCGTTGGGCGAGGAGCGCAAGTGGGTGCACTACGGGCTCACCTCCACCGATGTGGTGGACACCGCCAACGGCTACCTGCTGCTGCAGGCCAACAACATCCTGCGCGATGATCTCCACCGCTTTATGGAGATCCTGAAGAAGCGCGCCTACGAGTTCAAAGACACCCCATGCATCGGACGCACGCACGGCGTGCACGCCGACATCACCGCCCTGGGACTGAAATGGGCCCTCTGGTACGAGGAGATGAAACGCAACATGGCCCGCTTTGAAGCTGCCGCCGCCGATGTGGAGTGCGGCAAGATCAGCGGCGCCGTGGGCAATTTCGCCAATACGCCGCCTTTCGTCCAGGACTACGTATGCGAACAGCTGGGCATCCACTCTGCCAACATCTCCACGCAGGTCTTGCAGCGCGACCGCCACGCCCACTACATGGCCACCCTGGCCCTCATCGGCTCCACCATGGAGCAGATGGCCGTGGAGGTGCGCCATTGGCAACGCACCGAGCTGCGCGAGGCTGAAGAGGCCTTCGGCAAAGGACAGAAGGGCTCCTCCGCCATGCCCCACAAACGCAACCCCATCGGCAGCGAGAACATGTGCGGCTGCGCCCGCATCCTCCGCGGCTACATGGTCAGCGCCTACGAGGACATCCCCCTCTGGCACGAGCGCGACATCTCCCACTCCTCCGCCGAGCGCATCATGCTCCCCGACGCCACCATCCTCCTCGACTATATGCTCAACCGCTTCGGCAGAATCCTCGAAAACCTCGTCGTCTTCCCCGAGAACATGCTGAAACATATCTATATGACCAACAAGGTGATCTTCGCCCAGCGCGTCATGACCGCCCTCATCAACAAGGGCTTCGCCCGCGAGAAAGCCTACGACCTCGTGCAGCCTATCGCCATGAAGGCCTGGTTCGACGGACACGACTACCAAGAGCTGCTGCTCCAAAACGAGACCATCCGGCAATACTTCACGCCCGAAGAGCTGGCTCAGTGCTTCACGCTCGAATACTATATGAAAGAGGTCCCGACCATCTTTGAAAGAGTCTTCGGAGCAGAATAACGCCTGATTTTATTATTTTTGCGGGTACAATTTGGACATTGCTTATCAACAACCTCGATTATGAATAATTTGAATGTATTAGGAAACCGGAATTCCCTTTTTGATGAATTCCTAGCCGAGATTCGAAGTGAAAATGTGCAGACGGACAGTATGCGTTTCCGTCGGAACCTGGAGCGTTTGGGTGAGATTTTCGCCTACGAGATCAGCAAGCACATGCAATATCAGAAGAAGGATGTGACCACTCCCTTGGGCATTGCCGAGATGCCCCGCCTGGCTGACAAGCCGGTGCTGGCCACCATCCTGCGTGCGGGACTCCCTTTGCACCAAGGCTTGCTCAATTATTTCGACCATGCGGAAAATGCCTTCATCTCAGCCTTCCGGAAATATGAGAAAGACGGCACCTTTGAAATTCAGATCGACTATATCTCCTCCCCGGACCTGGACAACAAGACCCTCATCCTGGCCGACCCGATGCTGGCCACGGGCCAATCCATGGTGCTCGCCTACGAAGAGCTGATGACGCGGGGCGAACCTGTGCACACCCACCTGGTGAGCATCATCGCCAGCCGCCAAGGTATCGAATATCTGCAGAATCACTGCTCCCCCACCAACTGCACCCTGTGGATCGGCGCTATTGATGAAGAGCTGACCGCCCACTCCTACATCGTGCCCGGTCTCGGCGATGCCGGCGACCTGGCCTACGGAAAGAAAGACTGATACCATCCTGTTCAATCAGGAACCCGGTAACGGGGATGGAACGACGCTATGTTGCTACGGATATAGTCGTTGTCTAAGTGTGTGTAAATCTCTGTTGTGGTGATACTTTCATGTCCTAGCATCTGCTGCACCGCCCGCAGGTCGGCACCGCCCTCTATCAGGTGGGTGGCAAACGAGTGGCGGAAGGTGTGCGGACTGATGGTCTTGGTGATGCCGGCCTCCTTCGCCCACTTCTTGACCAACATAAAGACCATCTCACGGGTCAGGTGGCGTCCTCTCCGGTTCAAGAACAGATAGTTCTCCTCCCCTTTTTGGATCTTCAAATGCAGGCGCGCCCCTTGGAGATAGTGGTTGACCTGCTTTTGAGCCGTCTCCCCTATCGGGACAAAACGTTCCTTGTCGCCTTTGCCCAGCACCTTGATAAAGCCCTCCTCAAAGTAAAGGTTGGAGATCTTGAGCGTCACCAACTCGCTGACTCGCAGACCGCAGCCGTACATCACCTCCACCATGGCGCGGTTCCGGTGCCCTTCGGGTTTGCTCATGTCAATCTGGTTGATGATCGCCTCTATCTCCTCGATGGACAGCACATCGGGCAGGTGCAGACCGATCTTGGGCGCATCCAGCAGCTCCGTGGGATTCTCAGTGTCCTTCATAATGCCATCATAGACCAGAAAAAAGTAAAAGGCTTTGATGCCCGACAGGATGCGGGCTTGGGAGCGGGAAGTCATCCCCCGGTCGTAGAGGTCTTGCAGAAAGTCTTTCAGCTGGTCGGTTGTGGCCTTCTCGGGTGGCGTGTCGCCCAAGAAATCCAGCAGCAACTCCACATCGTGGACATAGGCTGCCACGCTGTTGGCGGACTTGTTGCGTTCCAAGATCAGATATTGCCGGAATCGGTCAACGATCGGTTTCATCGGATATCTTTTTCGATCTCTATGCGGAGCATGTTGAGGGCGGCGCGGGCGGCACGTTCGATGATCTGCTGGCGACCCATGCGTTTGCCAAATTGGAACTTATGGGTAACCAGACGCACGGGCGTGGCCACGGCGACCCATACAGTGCCCACAGGCTTCTCCTCCGTGCCACCGTCAGGGCCGGCAATGCCCGAAGTGGCCACGGCATAGTCCACATCCAACAATCCCATCACGTTGAGGGCCATGTCGCTGACTACCTCCTCACTGACGGCACCGCGTTTGCGCAGGTTGTCCTCACGCACATTCAGGATCTCCCGCTTGACCTCATTGCTATAAGAGACCACAGAGCCTTGGAAATAACGGGAACTACCCGGCACCGAGGTGACGAGATGGGCAATATAGCCTCCCGTGCAGCTCTCGGCCGTGGCCATTCGACAGCCTCGTTTCAGCAATAGCTGTCCCACAATCTCCTCCATCTCCTTGTCCTCATCGGCAAAGGCATACTCGCCTACCGCCTGCTTGAGCAGCTGGAACTGGGCCTCGAGCGTCTGTTGCAGCTGGGCGGCATCCTCTCCTCTGCCTGTCAAGCGCAAGCGGATGATGCCCGGCTTGGGCAGATAGGCTAACGAGAGGTTCTCGGGCAGCTGTTTCTCATAATCTTCCAGCAGGTCGGAGAGACCGCTCTCCGTGATGTTGGTGCATTGCAACACCCTATATTGGATGGCGTGATGGTCGGTGCGGCGGGCCTGAAGACGGGGCAACACCTCCTCTTTGATCAGTTTCTCCATCTCGAAAGGCACTCCCGGCAACATAATCAGCACTTTCCCCACCTCCTCTATCCAAAGGCCGGGCGCGGTACCCAAACTGTTGGGAAGCACCACTGCCCCCTCGGGCACGGCCGCCTGCTGACGGTTGGTCTCCGTCAACGCCATGCCACGGTCGGCAAATCGCTGGGTGACCGCCTGCAAGGTGGCCTCATCAATCACCAGGCCACGATGGTAATAATCACAGACCACCTTCTTGGTGATATCATCTTTGGTAGGACCAAGACCGCCTGTCATGAGGATCACATCGGTCTTCTCAAAAGAGGAAACGATCGCGTTCCGAATGGCTTCCTCCGCATCACCGATGGTCAGCACCTCGTCCATCTCCAGGCCGGCCAAGGCCATCTGTTGTCCGATAAAAGCGGCATTGGTATTCACCACCTGCCCGATCAATAATTCATCGCCTATGTTAATCAGTATCATATGGTTGAGTTTGTAAAAAATCTATTTTCTGTTGCATCCGAAGCATATACGGATGTTCGGGATATTGGATAGATAAGTTGTCGGTCAGCTTTTTCAAGAGGGCAAAATCTTTTCTTTCGTTCAAGAAGGATCTTTTGTTATAGCTCTGATAAAAAGCAACATAGGAGGCCATATCCGTGGGGTGTGCCTCTATAAAACGGTGAAGGAAGCGCGTGTGCTGCTCCACCAAGGCATTGTATTGCTTCTCTATCTTCTCGCGCACAGCGTCATCGTCCATATTCTGTTGATACTCCTCCCACAAGGGTTGTGTTTTCTGCACGAATACGGTGAGCGCACTATCCAGCGAAGCGATGAGCATCGCCTCATGCCCTCCGGTGACACGATAGGTCTGTATCATATTGGCTGCTTCGGCAACGAGGTGAAGGTCTTCACCCTGGCGGGCCATCGTGGTCAGACCGTTATCCTCCGTCAGCGACAGCCGGTACAGCATGGGCTGCGCCAGGAGATCCTTCTCCTCGTCAGTGGCAGCCTTCAGCACAAATTCAAAATGACCGTTGCGCATCCGCATGGAGTCCATGGGAACCATCTCATAATTGTCAATACGGACAAGTCGGATCAGCTGATCTCCGCCACCCTGCAGATCACCCTTGATCACGATCCCCTGACCGGAATCATGACATGCAATCTGAAGACAGGACAAGAGGACCAGCCCCAAGAAGATCATATAATGTGACCACCGACTACTCCGCATAAGCCGAAATTGTCAATAGAGAATCCTGAGCGTGGACGGTGGGTATCTCACATCCGCAGTTACGGTCGCGGCGATGAGGCTGCGAACCCACCACCTTGCGGGAACAAGAGGAGGCCAGCAGCAACAGCACGACAAAAAGCCAAATCATTTTTTTCATACGTCAGATTAATAGGCGGCAAAATTAAAAAATATACTGGGATAAACGGAAGGAAAAACCTATTTCGTATAAAGCGGTTTTCTTACCTCTTCTGTATAAGAAAGAAGGGGAAAATTTTTTTGTTGGGGGAAATCAAAAAAAGTGTATTTTTGCGCCCGCCAAGCCGAAGTGGCGGAATCGGTAGACGCGTTGGTCTCAAAAACCAATGAGGTAACACTCGTGCCGGTTCGATCCCGGCCTTCGGTACTAAAAGAGGAACGTTCACAAGACTTCCTCTTTTCTTTTATATATCAATATGTTAGAATATTTTTTACGATGATGAAACCTTTTGTAACCATTCTTTTCTGTCTGTTGTTTTCGTTCGGTTATGCCCAGGTGGTGACCCCGGGAAATGGTGCCTCCTACACGTTCCAGGACCTCTCGATTGCGTATCCGGAGGCCGTCAGCAGCGCAACTTCGGGCTATTATACCCTGAAGCAATCCCTCACCATCTCGGCAGGAGACACGCTACTGCTGGATGAAAGCACCCAGGAGATCTTCTGCAACACCACCCTGACCATCACTCTTTACGGTGTGATGATTTGCTCCCCACGCACCGACACCCTCGTCATCACCAGCAACACAACCCAGTGCAATGGCGACTTCTACGACATCCGTCTTGAGGGCTCGGAAGCCTGCTCTTTCTCCAACATCCTCTTCGAGTATGGTAATAACATTCTGATTATGCAACAGAACGTTTCCTTTGACCGATGCGAATTCCGCTATTTTGCGCAACCCTGCATCAAATACATGAACGCCAGCCCCACCATCGAGCATTGTTATTTCCACGACAACCGACAGGCTGCCATCAACTCGGCCGTCAACATGACCGGCGCCCCCATCATCCGCCACAACACCTTTTATCACAATGTGTTGAACAATATCAACCAGCCTCAGATCAACTTGGGTCCGGGTGTAGCGGGCGACACCATCAGAATTGAAGACAACCTTATAGAAGGCTCTGTTGCCATGTCAGGCGGCATCGCCATCGCCAACCTGATGAATGTGAGCCAGACCTGCGCTGTCATCCGGGGCAACACCATCATTCACAACCGTTATGGTTATACCCAGAACGGGTCCGACATCTACGCTATCATTGAAGGCAATGAGTTCCGCGACAACAACTTGGAAACCAACCCCATGAATGGCGGAAGTGGCATCAGCATCTATGGCAGTGACAGCACCTGTGCCGCCAAGATCCGGCGCAATTACATCAGCGGCAATTTGTGGGGCATCACCGCCATCAACCAACATCACATAGACCTGGGCACCGCCAGTGATCCTGGCTACAACTGCCTAATAGACAATGAAAATGACGGTGTCACATACGCCTTGTACAACAATGCCACGAGCGACATGGATGCTATCGGTAATTATTGGGGCAGCAGCGACTCCTTGCAGGTGGAGAGTGTCATCTTCCATTACGCCGACAATCCCATGTACGGGAGAGTCAACTATATGCCTATGCTCGAAACAGATCCAGATATTCTCTCCGTTCCGGAACTGGAAGAGCCGCTTGCGGTACATGTCACCCCTAATCCTGTCTGTACAGGAAATATGGTCGTGCACAACAACTGTGGGGAAGCCGTTTGGGTGGAGGTGTTCTCCGTTTCCGGACAGCCATTGTATGCGGCCTGGTGTTTCGGCGCACAGCTGACCATCCCTACCACCGACTGGAGCAATGGCCTGTATTTGCTGAAGGCAACGCAAGGTACCCGCAGCCACACCCTGAAGGTGGTGATAAACAACTAATCCGCTACTCCACCCGCAGCCGCCGGTGGGCACGGAACTTGTTCTGTTGCGCCACCAAACGGACCTGCTCAGCCGTTTGGGGATCAAAAAACGACTCCGCCACCTTCTCCTCAATGTATTCCACCGCCAAGTCGTTGGGATGGTAGAGATCCTTGGCATAGAACCGGTAATCGCGCAAGTCATCCATCAGATATTCGTAAGAGGGAAAATAGAACGTGTGCTCGTTGTCCACCAGTTTCTCCGTGGCGAGCAGCAACACCGCCTTGCTGAGCGTGTTCTCATGCAACCCGTCGCCCACATGGCGCACCGGACTGACCGTGAAGACAATCTTCAGGTCGGGACGGACTGCCAGCAGCTGATCCATCGTCTCTTTCCACTGTGTGACAATCTGCTTCTCCGTAAGACGAAAGCGCTGGAACTGATGATTCGGAATCTTGTGACAGTTGGAAACAATCAAATCGCGGGGGATGAACTTGTAGCAGAAAGCCGTGCCGAAGGTGACAAAGAGCACATCCGTGCGATGCAGAAAGTCGGAGGCAATTTCCAATTGCTCGGTGATATTCCGCTCGAATTCCTCAAAATTCTCCCGTGAGAAACGACCATGATGGGCAAAACTCACCCAAAGGTCTCTTGTTTTATAAAAATAACGCTCTCTGTCAAACAGATCCGGCTGCAGGAGCAACCGGATGGATCGCTCAATGGAGATCGGGTTGAATAGCACCCCGAAAGGGTTGGAATTCACGTTAAACTGATGACGGGCAAAATAGTTGCCAATGTTGTCAGAAAAACAGGATCCTAACAACATGATCGTGCTGTTATAGTCGATTTGGAAAGGATATTCAGGTGCAGGGATATTGGAACGAAATAACATATTATCAATTATTTTGGGATTATCAATTTTGCAAATTTCAACATGAGGGTCTTGGTGCCCACGGTATCGAAGACCACTACGGCACGGGCGTCATTGTTCCGGTTTTCGGTGGACTGCACGGTGCCGTAGCCGAATGTGGCATGATAGACGCGCACGCCAGGCTGTATCTGGTCGTTCGTGGCCAAGGTGCCTATCTGCTCCGTCTTCACCTCTTGTTTGGTCTTGACGTGCGGGGCTACCGTATTGGTGGCCGGATGCGGTCTGGAATAGGAAGCCCGGAATGAAGAGAAACTGTCGTCAGACCGCTCCTTGGAAAACACTCCTTTCCCGGCGGAAGCTTTCTTGGTGGTGTTCAAAAAGCGCTCGGGAATCTCCTCCAAGAAGCGACTCTCCTCGCAAAACTCCAAAGAGCCGAAACGATAGCGTGTCTGTGCACAAGTGAGGAAGACCTGCTTGCGGGCACGGGTCAACGCCACATAAAACAAGCGGCGCTCCTCCTCTATCTCCGACAAGGTGTTCACGCTAAGTGCCGAAGGGAAAAGATTCTCCTCCATTCCTGTGATGAAGACATAGTCAAACTCCAACCCCTTGGCGGAGTGGATGGTCATCAACTTGACTTTGTCGTCATTCTCATCACTCTTGTTCTCATCCGTGTCGCTGAGCAGGGCCACCGACTCCATGAAGTAGTCCAATGAAGGGAAGTACTCCTCTATCAATTCCCCGGTCTGCTCGTTGAACATATTGTCAGGAGGATTGTCGATAAAGGCTTTGACTGCATCCAGCAACTCCTCCACATTGTCGAGGCGCTCTTTCTCATCGGGAATCTCCTTCAGAGACTTGGCAATGCCGGTCTTGAAGACCACCTGTTTGGCCAACTCGTAAGCATCCAGGGTCTTGAGCTGGGCGGCAAACCCCCGAATCATGTCGGCAAACTCCACCAGCCGCGTTGCGGTCGGCCCGTTCACAGGCAGTTGATAGGTCGCCGGATTGCTGACTACATCCCACAACTTGGCATGCTGCTCGTTGGCCGTGGCCAAGATGCGGGCAAAGGTGGTGTCGCCAATGCCCCGCTGCGGATAGTTGATGACCCGCCGCAAAGACTCTTCATCGTAATGGTTGATGATCAGCCGGAAATAGGCCAGCACATCCTTGATCTCCTTGCGCTTGTAGAAGGAGAGACCTCCCAGGATCTTGTAGGGGATGTTGCGTTTGACAAAAGCCTCTTCCAGCGCACGCGACTGCACATTGGTTCTGTAGAGGACCGCAAATTGCTTGTTGTCGGCATGCTCGTTCATCTTGATCTCGAAGATGAAACTAGCCACGGTGGAGGCTTCCTCCTTATCACTGCCCGTCCGCAGCAACTTGATCTTGGCACCCGTTTCGTTTTCGGAAAAGACCTCCTTGTGAATCTGGTTTTTGTTATGTTTGATGATCTCGTTGGCGGCATTCACGATATTCTGGGTCGAACGGTAGTTCTGCTCCAACTTGTAGGTGGCGGCATTGGGATAGTCGCGGCGGAAGTTGAGGATGTTCTGGATGTCAGCGCCGCGGAAACTATAGATACTCTGGGCATCGTCGCCCACCACACAGATGTTCTGGTTGAGGGCCGCCAGCTTCTTGATGATCAGGTACTGCGCAAAGTTGGTGTCCTGGTACTCGTCCACCAGAATATAGCGGTAACGCTGCTGGTACTTGTAGAGCACTTCGGGAAAGTCGCGCAGCAGGACATTCATATAATAAAGGATATCGTCGAAGTCCATCGCGTCAGCATTCTTCAGGCGGGCGTTATAGCGCATGAAGATCTGCGCCATCATCGGTTTGCCCGCACGCTTGTCGGCCTGCTGGATCTCGTTGTCATTGGCATACTCTTCCGCCGACATCAGGCTGGTCTTGGCCGAGGAGATACGGTTGAGGGCAAAGGAGGCGGTATAGACCTTAGGGTCCAGGTTGAGTTCTTTGATGATGCTCTTTAACAGCGACTTGGAATCATCGGTGTCGTAGATGGTGAGGTTGTGGGTATAGCCCAACAGTTCGGCTTCCATGCGAAGAATACGATAGAAGACCGAGTGGAAAGTACCCATTGTGACTGCCTTGGCTTTGTCTCCTCCTACCAGATCCACGATACGGCCCCGCATCTCCGCTGCCGCCTTGTTGGTGAAGGTGAGGGCCATGATACGGTAAGGGCTGATGTCATGGATCAGCATATAGGCGATGCGATAGGTGAGCACACGCGTCTTGCCAGAGCCGGCGCCCGCCAATACCATGATAGGACCATCTATCTGTTTAACAGCCTCTTGCTGTTGTCTGTTCAACGAGGATAATAGGTTTTCTTCTTTCAACATTTCGTGTTCCATAAAGGTGCAAAAATATAATTTTCCCTCCTTTTCTGTTGTTAATATTGTGTTAATATATTTTTTATTTACTTTAAATGTTTCTTTGTATTTTTGCCTCGTGTGAAATCATGAAAAGGCAACCGGTAGTCCCTCCTATCCATTCAACTCACACAGTCCCTCATACTATTGGCAATTACTCTCAAAAAATCCGGTTGCCTTTTTTGAACGATGGTATAAAAAAAGGTGACCCTGATCATACAAGGTCACCTTTTAGAATTTTGGGGTTAAGCTTATTGCGTCACTCTCTCCAACCATTTCACCATGCCGAGCATGACGGCCATGGAGATAAAGCATACGATGGCGAACACAGCCCAGCAGTATTTGATGGGCCAGGCGTTGTACATCACAGGTCCGAGCCAGATCAGCAGGTTGCCGATGGCGGTGGCACCGAGCCACAAGCCCTGGCACAAGCCTACCATGTGGCGCGGAGCCACCTTGGAGACGAATGACAGACCCAGCGGGGAGATGAACAACTCAGCAACGGTCAGGAAGAAGTAGGTTACCAGCAGTACCCACGGGGCGGCCTTGGCGAGACCTTCCTTCAACATGGTCGCGGCATCCATTTCGCGGAATACATCTCCGGAAGGATAGTTGTTCACGATGGAGATGATCATCAGGAAGAGGTATGCACATCCAGCGATTGCCATACCGATGGCAATCTTTCGCGGAGTGGAAATGGGTTTTCCTCTGCGCGCCAAAGCTGCGAAGACGATCATAATAATCGGGGTGAGCACAATGACGAAGAACGGGTTCAATGCCTGCCAGATTTCAGGAGCAATCTTGTCCGTTTGCACGAAGTCGCGGGCAAACACAGACAAAGACTGACCGTTCTGGTGGAATGAGAACCAGAAGAAGACCGCAATACCCAGCACAGCGAACAAAGCGTAGAGACGTTGTTTGATTTCTTTCGCCATAGCCAGTTTCTCTTCTGCGGTGTATTCTACCACCTGTACTTTTTCTTTCTTGGCGGGTTGCGGTAATTTGTACTTGTTGGTCAAGAAGATAACCAAAGAGACTACCATGGCCAACACAGATGCGATGAAGGAGAAGTGAACACCCTGGTTGAAAACGGTGATGTAGTCGCTGCAGAAAGAAGCTTTATCGGCCAATTGCGAAGCATTGTTGACAACCGATTCGGAAATCTCCGTGAATTTTTGGGTGAGATCTACGATTTTGCCCTCGTCATTGGTGTAAATCAAAGTGTTGTTCAAGAAACGGTGACATAAACCCGACATGTCAGCATTGTACACAAAATTGTGGGCTTTCAGCCACCACTCGCGCAAGAACGGGGCGATGAACGGGGCGAAGAAACCGCCGATGTTGATGAAGACGTAGAAGATCTGGAAGCCAGAGTCACGACGATCTTTGGCCTCTGCCAGTGCTTCGGGACCTTTCTTGGCAGCCTCTGCCTCGAACTCGTCGTACAGCTTGCCGACGATAGCCTGCAGGTTGCCCTTGAACAGACCGTTACCGAAAGCGATGAACAACAGAGCCATGCAGGTGATGATCAAGATGGTCCACCAGCCGGCGCCACTGTCGAGGATAGCGCCCTCGGCGGTCTTGCTGAACAACGGAATAGCCATCACCACATAGCCGATAGCCATGATAATGAGACCCCATTGGATGGTCTTGTTGTAGTTCTGGGTCTTGTCGGCAATGATACCGCCCACCAAACTCAGCACATAGATGCCGAAATAGAAGACGGAATAGATGACGCCGGCAGTGCCATCAGGCAAACCGAACTTGGAAACCAAGAAGAGCAACAAAACGGCATTCATGATGTAATAGCCGAAGCGCTCGCCCATATTGCTCAAAGCAGCGGCAATCAAACCTTTCGGATGGTGCAGCTTGGCTTCACGCACATAATAAATCAAAAACGGTATGATGACAATCGTACCGATGATGCAAATTAATAAAGCAGTATTCATATTGGAAATAATTTAGGATTACAAATATTGGTTAACCTTCTTGACGAGCTCATCCTTGCTGATGATGCCGACATGACGATCCACCTCCTCACCATTCTTCAAGAAGATGAGCGTGGGGATGTTCATCACACCGAACTGCATGGCGATGTCGCCGTTCTCGTCCGTGTCACATTTGCCGATGACGGCTTTGCCCTCATATTCGGCGGCCACCTCCTCCACGATGGGAGCGATATGGCGGCACGGGCCACACCAAGTAGCCCAGAAGTCAACGACAACCAGCTGGTCGCCCTTAACCAAGGAATCAAAATTTTCTGTGGTAATTGCTAATGCCATAATATTAATTGTTTAATTGATGAATAATTGACTTGGAAACAAACCCTATTTGACGTAGATGGTCAGCACCTCCGGCGCTTCCACGGCCACCAATTCGGATCCGAAATTATACTGGGATAAAAAGTCACGCATCTCCTTGCTGGTGAACGTATAGACCGACACTTTCTTTTTGGATTTGATCAGATCCGTGATGGACACATACACCAACTTCTCTTTGTTCGAGTATGGTTTCATCAGGTAGTTAACTCCTTTCTGGTTGAAGGTCAATGAAATAACCGTATCAGAAAAGGTAACCGCCTTTTTGCCTTCCGGCAGATTGTAGGCCACCAACTTATATTCTTGGGTGACCTGATAATCGCGTGAAAATGTCACTACTAACCATGCCATGATGGAAAGCAGCAGGCATATCAGAAACGCCAGCGGAGGTAATTTTATAGGTAACTTTTTATCGCTGTTCATGCAGGTTGATGATGCGGTTGGTGATTAATCAAGATTGGGGTTACGATCATCATCCATAGGCATAGTAGTCTCAGGATCTTCCTGTTTACGAGCATCGTCGTTGGACTGTTCTTTCTTGCTGGCCTGGCCCGTCGGCTGATAATTGATAGCGTTTTTCTCCACCTCTATCACGATGCCCTTGGCAATTTCGATTTGGAAAGTATTGTCCTTGACACCGACAATCTTGCCGTGAATACCTCCTACGGTCGTGACGCGGTCGCCCTTGCCCAAGCTGTTGCGGAACTCTTCCATTTTCTTCTGCTGCTTTTGTTGCGGACGAATCATGAAGAAATAGAAAATGACAATCAGCAAAACAATAAAAATCAGGGTGGAGGTTCCCGATGCGGCTCCAGTTGCTGCTAAAAGGGTAAACATACTCATAATTTTAAAATTTAAAAGTTAATATTCTATTTGATTTTGGAAACGTTGGCGGTGATGGTCAGGATATTCTCCGTCGGATAGGTGTTGGCGGCCACCAGAATACGCTTGGTCACCTTCCCGTTCTGCGATTTGGAGTCAAAGGTGACGGTGATCTCACCCTCCTCACCCGGGCGGATGGGCGCTTTGGGCGGCGTGGAGGTGGTACATCCACAAGTGGCCTCCGAAGAATAGATGATCAGGTTGGATTTGCCTGTATTCTTGAATTTGAAAGCATATGTCAGCTTCTCGCCCTGAACAACCTCTCCGAAATCATAATTCGTGGTCTCGAAGGTGATGACAGGCATGTTTTTGGCCTCTTTGTCTGAAATGCCGTTGGCAGTCTGGGGATTGTGCACGTCCGACACCTTGAAGCCTCCCTCCTCGGCAGGCTTCTGACGACAGCCGGCACAACACAATAATGCAAACACCAAACAATATAAACCGATTTTCTTCATAGTTTTAGTTTTGATATAAACCCCGGCCAGTCTTCGTCAACTGCCCGGAGTTTCTTAAATCCTCAATTATTTTATCCAAGACTCCATTGATGAAAATCTTGCTCTTTTCGGAACTGTACATCTTGGAGATCTCAATGTATTCGTTCATCGTTACTTTGACAGGGATCAAGGGGAAGTCCTGCAACTCACAGATGGCCATTTTCAACAGGAGCGTGTCCATTCCTATCAGCCGTTCCATCTCCCAGTTCCGGATCTTGCCCTCAATCATCTGCTCATACTCCTCTCCATGCTCCAAAACGGCTCTGAAGAGATGTTTGCAGAAATCCACATCACTCTCTTTGTCATGAAAGACCGGGAATATTCTGCAATCATCCCCTTTCTTTTCTTTAAAAGTATCCACGTTTTTATACAACATAGAGAGCGCCTCAAAGTAGTCGTCCATCCAGTTCGGGTCTTTTTCACTAAAAAACCAACGGATATAGTCGCTCTCCCCAAACACATATTGGATGATATCCAGCACGAAATTCTTGTCTCCCTCGTAGCTGCGCGACGGGGTTCCCATATACTTCTGGTAAACCTCCGAAGCCTCAATCTCCTTGAACACGTTAATGATGAAGTCCTGATCGTTATCCCATTTGATACGATAATTCTCTATCAGTATCTCCAGGGCTTTATTGTTCTCAATCTGGGCAATCACCTTGTTGTCAACAAATTTGGTGTTCGGGTTGAGGTCCTCTTCCGTGGGGTTGTTCTTCTCTTTGAAACTTTCCAGTTTGTTGGCGCGGTAACGAACCACCTCGGGCAAAATGGAAAACACCCAGACAAAGAGCACGTGGCAGTTCTCCACAGTTTTGAGGAGTTCTTTTTCCGCCGCGGCAATCGTCACCCCGGTACGGGTTTGATAGGCATACAAGGCTTGCATCACCTTGATTCGGATATGTCGTCTGCTTATCATCTATGTAGTGTTTGGTTAGAATTGGTCAATGAAAAATCCGGGATGTACAGTATTTATTTCAATGTGAATGAGCTTTCGCCCAGGAACTGGTTGTCAGTGAAAAGCTGCACAATGTATTTACCTTTGATGGCCTTGTCGTCGGAAGGGATTTCCCAGTTAAGCGTCACATTTTTGGCGCTACCCGTATAATCCACAGTCTGTTTGCAGGAATATTGCAAGCGTTGGCCGTCATGGATGAAGGAATACTGGTCTCCATTGCCCATCGTGACCACCTTGCCGCTGCCGGGGATGGCGATACGACAGTAGATGTTCACCTGGCCGGGCTCGATCAGGGAGTTCTCACCCAAGATCAGAGAGGTCTTGATGCGCTCCACACGAGCAGCCTTGTCGGTGACCTCCTCCGTTCCATTGTTCTTGACATTATAACCTCCGCTGTGGATATTATAGGCCTTGTACACGGCAGCATTGTTGATCTTGGCATGCAAGTCCTCGTTGGACTTCTGGATAGTAGCCGTGTTCTGGCGCTCCGTTTCCAAATCGGCCTTCACCTGCGTGTTCTCCTCTTTCAGCGCCTGATTTTCCTGATACAGTTTGTCCATCTCCTGAACATATTCCTGAGAGATGTTCTGCAAACGCGCCAGCTGTTTCTTGATTTTGTT
>JAFYEU010000043.1 GCA_017544105.1 Bacteroidales bacterium | reverse complement strand
TAACTACCCCGCCCTTCGGGCACCCCTTCTAAAAGAAGGGGAATGGACTGCTTAAGGAATAATGTTGCCATAATCTTAATTTCTTAGTTTCTTATTTTCTTAACTTCTTAATTCTCATCGCCGCCAGCATCCCTTGTAACTCCGCCCTCGCGCGGGAGAGCAACACTTTGGAGTTGGCAACGGAAATGTCCAGTTCCTTGGCAATCTGTTTGTGCGACCAATGTTCCACCGCGTAGAGGTTGAAGACCGTGCGCTGTTTGACGGGCAACTGTCTGATGAACTCCAACAACTCCTCCTGCGAGAAATCCTCTTTCACCTCCTGGGGCTCGTCGGCCAGCGGTTCCTCAACGGCCATCCCCTCGTCCAGTGCCATCGTTTCGGGGCGGTCGCGCAGGTACATCAGCGCCTCATTGACAGCGATCTTCTTTAGCCACCCCTCGAAACTGCCCCACCCATGATAAGTGCTTCCTTTTTCCATTGCCTTCAAAAAAGCGTCCTGCGCCAAATCCTCCGCCACCTGCCAATCGCCGACATAGCGGTAACACACGCCCACCATCTTGCCGATGTGGCTCTTATACTGCTTCGACCAGAACTCTTCTTTCGTCATCCTTCGCTTTGTCGTACATTAAGAAGATGCAAAAATACGAAAAGGTTACATTTTTTGGGGAGACACCCTGTGATGAACCCATGGAAGAGGTCAAGCAACCTTAAAAACTATTTATGAAAACACGGGGGCAGACACAAAAAACGGGCCCCGACACCATTCCTTACTTGGAGTAATACTCTATCATAGCCTCCAAGGTGCGAAGGCACACGGGACAGAAATCATCATAGACGATGGTGTTCATGGTGCAGTGCAAAGAGGGACGATAAACCCCTTTGGAGACATACCCTCCACCTTCGTAAGCGCCTACGCGTTCATAGTCCGGGGAACTTTTACTGGTGGTCGGGGTGGGGATGGGTGTGCCCTCCTTGACGAGGTCTTTCCATTTACTGTCAAAGTCCACCAACGTAGTCAGGTTGGGCTCTGTGGGTTCCACACCTTCAGGATAGAATTCTTGAACACTGACTTCCGATGTGTAATATTCGTCAGCCAGGCCTCCAATGAGGTGTCCCATCTCATGCACCACCACATAATCGGGATATTCTCCGTGGTTATAGACAGTACAATAGAAGTTGTAGATTCCGCCGCCACCGTATTTTTCGCTATTACAGATGATGATAATGGCATCGTAGGGCGCATCATCGGCCACATCGTGCAGATTCCAAACACCGAGGCACATCAGGTAGCGGTCGAGATCAATGGCGTTATAAGTGCAGTTGAGCAGGGTTTTCACATAGAAGTTGTTCTGCGGCTGCGTGATGCCAGACTGCTCGGAGAAGCCTTTGATGGCACGGATATTGACCTTCTTCGCCATGTATTTATAGGGCGAGCAGTTCATGATATAGGAGGCAAACCGTTTCATATCATGCTTCAAAATCTTGGCATCGCTTTTGGCGTAGCCGTCGGGAATCAACAGGATGTCAATAGCCTGTTTTGGAGATCCACCCTTATGGAGGTTCATCACCGGATAGTCTTTCGTCATAGGTTGCATGACCGTTTTGGCCGGATTCATGAAGAAATCCAGCAACACGGTCGGCTTCCGGCTCCGGTCGAAGGAGGTGAACACGATGCGGACGGTCTGCTTGGGCATCGGTATGTTGACGCTCTCCTCCATCTCCGCGATCTCGGTCTCGCCACGCTCTGTGGTCCGATACTCGCAGAAGAGCGCGGAGTAGCTCCGGCTGTAAATCAGCTTGTTGCTGACGGAGTCAAACACCTCCACCATGATATCTCCGTAATGGTTGGGTTCCTCCAAAAAGGCTCGGGTCCCGAACCAGCCGTTGCCCACTTTGTATTGCTCAATACGGATGCTCTCGGAATGGGCATTTCCAATATGCATATAGTTTATTCTGACAGTTTTATCCTCAAAATATTGGTCGAAATGCTGTGCTTTGGCACCCAAAGTGAATACGAATGCCAACATAAAAAGAAAAGTCGTCTTTTTCATCATTGCCTTTACGATTTTTGAAGGAGCAAAAATACAATTATTATCATGGAAATGAAGCATAAAAAGATTATTTTTGCCGCGAAAATTCCGAACAATGAGACCGACCATTACTCTAATCAGCGATTGGCGATTGCGCGATCCTTATGTGGCTTTCCTGAAAGCGGCCCTGTTGAATACCGCCCCCGAGGCTGTCATTTTGGACATCACCCACCATATCGACATGTACAGCATTGGACAGACAGCCTTTCTGATGAAGCAGAGTTACCAACGGTTTCCGGAAGGCTCCATCCATCTGATGCTCACCAACACCACCTTCTCTTCCCTTTACCATCCGGTGCTATTCTCTTTTGAGGGGCATCACTTTATTTGAGAAGACAATGGCATCTTCACGATGATGTTCAAGGATGCAGGTATACCTTTGGAGGGTCGACAGTTAGTGGATGACACTGCAACTTCCGTGGAGAAGATGCTGCGCATGGTGGCAGCGTTGTTGGACGGCACTATCGGACAAGTCACCACCGCATACGACCATTTCAATCTGAAACTGATGGAGCAGGCCTATCACAATCAGAACCAGCATCTGATTGAAGGCAAGATCATGTATGTGGATGCCTTTTTCAATGCCATTACCAACATTCCCGTGAAGATGTTCAAGGAGGCGGTGGGAGACAGACCTTTCCGGGCAGTGGTGAAGAGCTCCAATGACTGGCAGACGGTCATCTATGCCGATGATTACAAAGACTGTCAGAGTTTCATGCTCACTGACAACCCGTTGGGATGTTTGGAGATTGCCTATCCCCAAGGCAAGGTATCGGTATTAGCCGACATCAACGAGGACAGCACGATAGAAATCACCTACGAATGACCCTTTCCGGAGTGTTTTCCGCAAAATTTTCTATTGACAACACAGGAAAAGACTCTTTTGGAAGATGGTTTCAAAACATAAACCATTGATTGTCAGTATTGTAAAAAATTTTTCATAAACTTTTGGAGGAATTAAAAAAAAGTGTATTTTTGCAGCCTCATTAACTGAGATGGTGCTGTAGCTCAGTTGGTAGAGCAACGGACTGAAAATCCGTGTGTCACTGGTTCAATTCCCGTCAGCACCACACCGAGAGAGGATGATGATTCATCCTCTTTTTTTGTGCCTGTTTTTTCCATTGTTTCAAAATTATTTCGCACTTTTGCCTTGTTTTTTCTCAGAACAGCTATGGACAACCAGGTAGTAGAGACTAAGATCATTGCGCAGGTGCGCAGTGAGTTTCCTTCCAAGTTTGGCATCCCGCGGCAGAGCGGCTTGGTGCCCTCGCTGCGGGCGCGCATCGTCTTTGAGCCGGAGTATCGCAATGCGGAGGCGTTGCGCGGCATCGAGGAGTTTTCGCACCTATGGCTCATCTGGGGTTTCTCGGAGGTGAAACAAGAGAAATGGTCCCCCACCGTGCGGCCACCGCGACTGGGCGGCAACCGGCGCATGGGCGTCTTCGCCACGCGCTCGCCCTTCCGCCCCAACCCCATCGGACTCTCCTGCGTGGAACTCATCAAGGCGGATCTGACCCCTGGCAACCCCACCCTCCTCGTGGGTGGCGCCGACCTGATGGATGGCACCCCAATATACGACATCAAGCCCTATCTGCTCACCACAGACTGTCATCCGGAGGCCTCCAAAGGATTCACCCAAGAGCATGAGAACTACCAATTGCCCGTGGAGATTCCAACGGAACTGGTGAAAAAATGGCCCGCGGAGCGCGTGCAGAAACTGCGGGAGGTATTGGCCCAAGACCCCCGCCCCGCCTATCATGATGACGAGACCCGCGTATACGGGTTCCCGTTCGACGGCTTCGAGATCCGCTTTCTGGTGACCGACGGCAAAGTGGTGGTGAAGGAGGTGCTTACATAACCTAAAGCCTTACCATACAGATGCGTGCCATAATGCTCCTTACCGTCTTGATGATGACCACACTCAGCGTGTGTATGGCGCAGGTGTGCGGCTGCACAGACCCGTTAGCCACCAATTACAATCCCGAGGCCACTGTCA
Source organism: Bacteroidales bacterium (assembly GCA_017544105.1). Lineage (GTDB taxonomy): Bacteria > Bacteroidota > Bacteroidia > Bacteroidales > WCHB1-69 > F23-D06. The sequence continues at coordinate 844 of JAFYEU010000043.1, read as the reverse complement.
ACGATGGCGGGTGTATCTATGCTTCCACCACCATTGAACCGACAGTGGTGGACAACTTGGATGCGATGCTGGAAGGATCCTCCTCCCTGATTTTTTGGAACAACGGTTACTGGACTTGGAATGACCATGGCGACAGTTGCCTATACCGCATTGACACCACCGATGCGTCCATATTGGAGTCATTATGTGTCAATGGAATAGATAATTATGACATGGAGGAAATCTCCCAAGACAGCCTTTATCTCTACCTCGGCGATGTAGGCAATAATAATGGGTTCAGGCAAGATCTGCACATCCTGCGAGTGAGCAAGGAATCACTTCTGGCAGGGATAATAGAGATGGACACCATCTGGTTTTCTTATGAAGACCAAACCGATTTCTCCTATCATCCGCAAGCAACCGATTTTGATTGCGAGGCTTTTATCGTCACCGAAGATAGCATTTATCTGTTTACCAAACAATGGGTTTCCATGCAGACGACCCTCTATGTTCTTCCGAAAACCCCTGGCACCCACATTGCCCAAAGACGAGAGACCTATCCTGTAAATGGATTAATAACAGGGGCCACCTATGTGCCCGAATATCGGCTGGTAACCCTTTGCGGTTACGAATTTGATATGGCTAATTACGCTTCGGCTCTCCATCCGTTCCTTATCTTACTATATGATTTTCAAGATCATAATTTCTTTTCAGGAAATAAAAGGAGACTGGATTTCAACAATTCAACAAGGGCTCAAGTTGAAGCCATAGCCACCCACAATGCATTGGATTTTTATGTGACCAATGAGTATTTCACCACCACTCTGGGAAATACGACCCTTGAACTCCCGGCATTGTTGCGCCG
>JAFYEU010000042.1 GCA_017544105.1 Bacteroidales bacterium | reverse complement strand
CGAAGCCGACCGCCTGTTGCTTTTCGGGGTAAATAGCACCCCTCAACCCTCAACCCTCAATTCTCAACCTTCCTCCCTCCCTAACAGGGAGGGCCGGGGTGGGTCTTTCACTCCAATTTTTAAACTCCCCATCACCTCCATTAAAGACCAGAACCGCAGTGGCACATGTTGGGATTATGCCACGATTGGTTTCTTCGAGGCTGAAATCCTTCGGAAGACAGGCAAGGAGTATAACCTTTGTGAAATGTTTGTAGCAAACAAGAACTATATGGACTGTGCCGTCTATCATGTTCGTATGCACGGAGATAGCCGTTTCTCACAGGGCGGCAGTTGCGACGATGTGCTGGAGGTCATCAAGCAACATGGTATCTGTCCTGAAGAGGCAATGCCCGCGCCAGGAACGCTGACCGGTGATTCATTGGCTAACTTCAATGAGTTCTTCAGTGTCTTGGAACCTTATATCGAAGCTGTTGCGAAGAACAAGGAAAAGCGCTTGTCTTCCCAATGGAAGGAAGGTTGTCAGAAAATCCTCGATGCCTATCTGGGCAAATGTCCTGATACCTTTATATATAAAGGAAAGACTTACACTCCCCTATCGTTTGCTGCAAGTCTGGGGTTAGACTGGAACGACTATGTCACCATCAGCAGTTTCACCCATCATCCGTTCTATGAGTATTTTGCTATTGAAGCCCCCTACAAATGGCGATGGAGCCTCACCTACAATGTGCCGATGCAGGAGATGATGACCATCATCGACCAGGCTGTGAAAGCAGGCTATCCTGTAGCTTGGGGAGGCGATGTCAGTGAGAAAGGGTTTGACAGGAAGGGATTAGCCGTACTCGACAATAAAGACATTGTTCCCACACAGGAACTGCGACAAGAGCGGTTTGACAGCTGGCAGTCAACCTACGACCATGTGATGCTGATTTACGGTATTGCCAAAGATCAGGACGGCAAAGAATATTATATGGTGAAAAACTCCTGGGGCGAATATGGTGACTATAAAGGTACATGGTATATGTCAAAAGATTATATCGCCCTCAACACCACCTACATCTTCCTCAACAAAAAAGCAGTTAAAACCAATAAACAATAACCATTACCCCCCTATCCCCCTCCCTACACAGGGAGGGATGGGGAGGGTCTTTTAACCATCACCCATCTCATGCCCCACTGGTATCTATTTTGCAAAACAGAATTACTATTGGAAAAACTCCCTGATGGCAGCTATACCATTCCATCGGGAGAAACACCGCCCCTTCCCCTCAAGGAGTGGCACACAATTCACAATATCACACCCTTGGATGAGGGCGGCATCGAGGTGAAAGCGGTACTTTTAGACCAACCGCCCACTGAATGCTTGAAAGAGAGCTACGAAATGTGCGGCCTTCGCCAATCCTATTATAAGCTCCCCACCGACCTTTACCTGAAAGCCGGCAAATGTCAGGAGATATTGTATTGGGATTTCAACACAAAGTTTTGTGGTGTTTGCGGAGCACCCATGAAACTGCACACCGATATCTCCAAACGCTGCACCAACTGCGGCAAGGAGGTGTGGCCGCAGCTGGCTACTGCCGTCATCGTATTGGTGCATAAGAAGCCCCAACAAGCAGGCGAACAGGAACAGGTACTGTTGGTACATGCTCGCAATTTCCGTAGTGACTTCTATGGTTTGGTTGCCGGATTTGTCGAAACAGGCGAAACACTCGAAGAAGCCGTCCACCGCGAGGTGATGGAGGAAACGGGTATCACCATCGACAACCTCCGTTATTTTGGCAGTCAGCCCTGGCCCTACCCTTGCGGACTGATGGTAGGATTCCATGCCGACTATGTTGCCGGCGACATTCATTTGCAACGTGAAGAACTCTCCGGTGGGGCTTGGTTTACGAAAGACAACCTCCCGCATATTCCAGAAAAACTCTCCATTGCCCGCAAACTCATCGACAGTTGGCTGGAGGAACAAACATAAAATTCTACAACGTTATGAAACAAAAGGTACAATCTTATAACAACAAAACCTAATTAGTATGAGAAAGTTTTACGTATTACTCGTACTCTTTCTGCTGAGCATCGGCGGCTGGGCGCAGCAAGTATCTCCGGAGCAGGCTAAAGAAATAGCCGCGCAGTTTTTGAAGGCCAATTATGCCAGAAAGAACATCAAGCGTAACGCTCCCGCTGTCGGCACCATGAAGACCGAAGCTGTTTTCGATGCCACAGACAAATCGGGACAGCCCTACGTCTATGCTGTCAGTTCCAGTAAGCAGAACGGTTACGTACTAGTCAGCGGAGACGAACGATTTGCGGATGTGTTAGGCTACAGCGACACCGGCAACTTCGACGGACAGAACATGCCGGAGAACATGCGTGAGGTCGTGCAGGGCTATATCGACGAGATGAAGTACCTGCTGTCTGCCAACTACCAGCCCGCAAAGGCACCGAGACATGCTCCCAAGAACAATATCGAGCCGTTGATGACCACCCGATGGAACCAAGACAACCCCTATAACAGGATGTGCCCGACGGATGAAGGGGGACGTTGCCTGACCGGGTGTGCGGCTACGGCGATGGCTCAGGTAGTAAACTACCACATCCAGCACGACAACGGGCCTACCGCCACCATTGCGGAGATACCGGCATATACCACAAAGAGAGGTATCAACATTCCTGCCATTCCTGCAGGTTCGCCTCTGCCAGACAAGAAGTATCTGCTGGACACGTACAGCGGTAAAGAGGATGCTGAATATACGGATGCTGTTGCCATGCTGTCGTACTATTGCGGTGTTTCCATCAAGACGGAATACAACAGCAGTGCTTCTTCCTCGTCTTTAATTCAAATCCATAAGGCATTGACCGACTATTTCGGCTTTGACAACACGGCACGCCATGTCAATCGCACAGACTATACGTATGCCGGCTGGATTGATCTTTTTTATGATGAGCTGGCGGCTAATCGTCCGATTCTGCTAAGTGGCGTGAAGTCCGATTCCGGACACGCCTTTGTGGCCGATGGTTACGATGCGACTAATTCTTTATTCCATATAAACTGGGGATGGGGAGGCTATGCAGACGACTACTTTGCCCTGTCTGTCCTGAATCCCAATGATGCAGGTCAGGCGGGTGCCGCTTCCGGTACAGGAGGCTATACAGCATACCAGTATGCCATTGTGGGCATCCAACATGTCGGTGCACCAGGAATTAAGCAGTCTATAAGATTGACATTAGGTGAACTGAATGTAGATCATCAGGAGGTCGTCCTTTGGGCAATAAACTCCTCAACAGAGAACCTCTGTTATGATATATCATTAGGTATTTATGACAATGGCCATGTCACACAAATCGGTGATATAAAAACTGAGGAGATTCTATATGATTCTTCCATGACGGTCATTCTTCCCGTTGAGCAGGAACCTGCCTATGCCAATACAACCCAAAAGATTGTTCCTATCGGCAAAGAACATGATGCAACCGACTGGATTCTTATCTCCAACCCTGACATCTATTATATCAGTGCTGAATACGATGCCGACGGCGTGCCTGCCCTGACGCTTCATCCTGTTACCGATTTCACAAGTTCTTTCACCGTTTCCGAACGCGTTTATGCCAACACAAATCAAAAGATTGATGTGACCCTCACCAATAACGGAGAAGATTTCTATGGTTTCGTATATTTCTTCATCAGCACCGATGCCAACGACAAGGGGGAATATGTGGATTATTATAGTCTGTCAGCGATACCTGGATTCTCACAACACTATAAGATTTACTGGAAGCCGGACTTGGCGACAACCTATTATATATGGGCAACAAAAGATTTTGGCGGAAATGACGTCATTGCTACAACTGAGGTTGAGGTTCTGGATGATGCTGACATCACGATTGCCAGTGCCAGCGACTGGGATGACTTCTGCGACCAAGTGAACATCTACGGCAGGACTTTCGAAGATAAAACCGTCACGCTGACCGCCTCCATTGGTACAGCAGAAAACCCCATTACAACGATGGTGAGTACGGGTTTCTGTTGGTTCAGTGGTACGTTCGACGGTGGTGGCCACACGCTGACCGTCGCCTATGGTAGCAGTGATGACAGGTTCAGCGAATTGTATGCCGCCCCGTTCAGCTCCGTGAAGGGCGCAACCATTCAGAATCTGCATGTAGCAGGCGACATCTACACCAGCAAAAGCTATGCGGCCGGTCTCGTGGGCTATGCTGCAGGTGTCACCATCGAGAATTGCCGTAGCAGCGTGACCATCAACAGTTGCCTCCCAGATGATGAATCATCTTATGGCTATCACGGTGGCTTGATCGCCGATACATATGACCCCGTCAGCATCAACGGTTGTCTGTTTGACGGTTCCATCAACAGCGTGAACAAATATGGCCTTGTGAATACCATTGGGTGCGGCGGATTCATTGGTTGGTGCGATGATCCAACCATCACGACGATTACCAATTCTATTCTGAAACCCAGTAGCTTGTCAGAATCCATATTGGAGAATACATTTGTCCCCAGTAATGATGGGACTGATGTGACCTCCAACAGCTACTATGTCTTCGTCGAAAATATGACTGAGAACCAAGGTAAGAAGGCACAGACCATCAGCATGGGTGACAATGT
>JAFYEU010000006.1 GCA_017544105.1 Bacteroidales bacterium | reverse complement strand
CAAAATGTAAAATGAGGGTATCTATGGATTATCAATATCATATTTTTGCGCCGTATCGGGTGTGTCCGTTGGGGGCGCATGTGGATCACCAGCATGGACTGGTGACGGGTTTTGCGATTGATAAGGGTGTCGATTTGTGGTTCTCACCCGCCACCCAACCGGAGGGGCACGTCCATCTGGAGTCGAGGACCTTCGAGGGGACCGTGGATTTCGAGATCGACTCCCCGACGCAGGTGAAAGAAGGCCACTGGGGCGACTACGCCCGGGGTGCCAAGTATGCCTTGCGCAAGCGTTTTGAGCTGAAACGGGGTATCGATGGTGTGATTCAGGGTTCACTGCCCGTGGGAGGTCTGTCATCATCGGCCGCCGTTTTGATCGCCTACGTGATGGCGTTTGCCAAGGCGAATGATATCACGTTGCAGCCCTTCGAGGTGGTGAAGATCGCCTCCGAGGCGGAGCGCGAGTATATCGGTCTGAACAACGGTCTGCTCGACCAGGCGTGTATCGCACTTGGTAAAAAAGATGGACTTTTGTTCCTAGATTGCGACAGCAATGACTGGCGCATCATCAAGCGGAATCCTGAGATGCCGGATTTCGAGATTGGCATTTTCTTTAGCGGACTGACGCGAAGTCTGGTAAATAGCGACTATAACCTGCGTGTGTACGAGTGTAAGACGGCTGCATGGAATATGCTGGCTTATACAGAGCAACCGTTGAAAACGTTTGATAAGACGTTCCTGCGCGACATTCCCAAGGCTACGTATGAGAAGACGCGCATTGCGATGCCTGCGAGGTTTGCCAGACGCGCAGAACATTTTTACTCGGAATACCGTCGGGTGCGTCAGGGTGTGACAGCCTGGGAGACGGGTAACTTGAAGCTGTTCGGAAAGCTTTCGTTCGATAGCTGTGAGTCAAGCATTCATAACTACGAGTGCGGCTCGCCTGAGCTCATTGCGATTTACGAGATCATGCGGAGTCTGCCTGGGGTTTATGGCGGGCGATTCTCGGGCGCGGGCTTCAAGGGGGCTTGTATCGCGCTGGTGGATCCGGCGTATAAGGAGGAGATACAGAAGGTACTCACGGAGCGGTACCTGGAGCAGTTCCCGGAGTATGAGAAGACGTTCCAGGTCTTCTGGGTGAAGCCTGATGATGGGGCAAGATTTGTTTGAAAGACAGAGTAACTGTTTAAAGACAGAGTAACAGAATAACTGATTTTGGACATAAGAACATAATGAAGAATATTGTAATAGCGGCTGGATATGCTACCAGGCTTGGGGAACTAACTTAGATCTTTCCGAAGCCGTTGCTGAAGATCGGGGAGAATACGATTCTCGGGCGGATGCTCGATGATATCGATACTATCCCGGAGATTGATGAACACATCATTATCTCAAATCATCGCTTTGCTCCCATTTTCGATAAATGGAAGATGGAAGAAGGCAGATGGCAGAAACCCATTACGATTGTGGATGATGGGACAGAGACGAATGAGACGCGTCTTGGGGCCGTGTGTGATCTGTTGTTTGCGATGGAGAAGCTCCAGATTGATGACGATTTGCTGGTGGTCGCTGCTGATAATTTGCTGTTCTTTAGCTTCCAAGAATTCGTGGATTTCGCCAAGGTAAAGGGGACAAGTTGCATCATGTGCCACGAACAGCCCTCTATCGAAAAACTCCAACGCACTGGGGTCGTAGAGCTCGATGACAATTTCCGAGTCCTCGGCATGGAGGAGAAGCCACAGCAGCCGAAGAGCAACTGGGCGGTGCCTCCGTTCTACATCTATCTGAAGAAGGATTTGGATCTCGTGCGCCACTCAGTCGAAAACGGCTGTGGCAAGGATGCCCCAGGCAATTTGGCGCACTATATGGTGGAGCATACCACTATGCATGCCTGGCCTATGAGTGCCGGTCGATTTGATATCGGATCCATCGACACCTATGAAGAAGCAAAAAGGAGGTTTGGATAATCCCAAACCTCCTTTTTTCATTTAGAACGTTCCGACATGGTCGGTGAGCCAGGTCGTTTCTATTTGGAAACCACCAGATAGGGCATTGTTTGTGTAAATATTTCCGATTAGTTTCGTCATGCGGTTGCGCTTGAACGGCACATCATTGACGGTCTTGCTAAAGAGCGCATTGCCCTCGGCATCCAACGCCTCAATCGTCACATTCATCTTCTGCTCGTCAGTCAGCAGGAACAGGTAGGTGGAAGATGTTGATGTCGAACCTTCTTTGGCACTAATGTTTACCGTATTGACCAACCCCGTATTGACCGTTGCTTCGCCCGTGGTCGGGTTAAAACTTTTTCCTCCGGCAGAGAGCGTCATCCGTACGTTGGCGACATTGGCTGTTCGCCCGTCGGAAGACTCCACCACCAACCTAGATACGACGCGGTTGAGAGTGGCACTGAGATCCAAGGCATTCGTGCTGGTGATGTTCACCGCCTGGGTGGTTGCAAACGTTTCATACGCACGTTCACCGGTGTAGGCTGCGACCGTCGGACTCGTCAGGACGAAGGGACTGCCTTCGGCTGTTTTGTACGCCACCACCACCATCGTGTAGCTCCCCATCGGCAAACTCAAACTGAACTCCCCAAAGCCGGGATTACCCTGTTGTTGCTCACTTTTGTACGCCTCAGAGCCGTCGCCCTTGTAGAACGCCAGTGTGATGCCATTGATGCCTGAATAGTTCGTCACATCCTCGGCGGCTCGGGTATCCCCTCGCGGCTCATCCTCCAGCGAGATAGCGAAATCATCCACATGCACCTTCACGGGCACTACTGTTACATCAGTTTGACCGTTAACTACCTCGTTGACACTCTCTTTGCTGCAACTTGCAGCCAACAGGCACAGGCCTGCCATCAGAATAAAATGTTTCATTTTTTAATATTAAATTTAAGTTCCACAAAACTTGAGTCCTCAAGGCCCGAAAGGTTGGGCCCTCAAAAACTCGCCCACAAAAGTAAAAATAAAATTCCAAAAAGCAATGAAAAAGCAAAATAATTTTGCCAAATTTAACATTTATGAGCCCCCGCAGGGGGTGATGGGGGGGTGGGGAATGATTATTCCCATTACGTAGGGGCGAGCCCCTACGTTGGGTTATATACCCCTTACAGGGGTTGGGGGTGTCCCATCAACGTGGGGTCACGACCCTACGCTGGGGTATTTGACCCTTTCAGGGTCTTTCTGTGAGACACTCTGCAAAAAAATAAATAGTTATTTATTTGGTTTTTCGCTCGATTTGTTCTAACTTTGACCCCAAATTGAGGTCGAAGATAGGCTGCATCTCGGAAAAACCCAAATAAAATTTGGTTTTTCTCTCAATTTGCACTATCTTTGCAGCCGGAATGAAGTGATTTAGACTGAATGAAGCATTTATTTGATAAGCTGTTAAACTGGTATTTTACCAAGAATGCGCTGCCGTATTGGAGCATCTTGCTGCTGGACAGCCTGATTATCGTGTTCAGCGGTATGACCACCTATTGGGTGTTCCACTATACGGATCTGCTGGCGGAGAATTTCTTCAAGGTGTTTAATACCATGCTCTTCTATGTAGTGTTGAGCATCCCGGGATTCCGCATCTTCCATACCTATTCGGGCTTTATGCGCTACTCGTCGTTTATCGACCTGATGCGTGTGACGTATTGCAATGTGTTGAGCCTGGTGCTGGTGCTGCTCTGTCAGTGGGGCCAGGAGTTCCTGCCGATCCACCTGTTCATGCATTTCACATTGAAGCAGATCCTGTTGATCTTCCTGATCAGCACTTTGTTGATGTGGGGTTTGCGTATCATTGTGAAGACCCTGTATGACCTGGCGACCTCGAATGTCAGAGCCCAGCGGGCGCTGATCTATGGTGCCCTGACCGGTGGTGTCGGACTGGCGAAGAACATCAACAGTACACGTCCCAGACGCTTTATATTGAAGGGCTTTATCTCCCACTCGGAGAAGTTGAAGCACCATACCCTGATGGGCGAGCCCGTGTTCGGCTCAGACGAGAATATCGCCGAGATCATCAAGTCGCGGAATATCAGTGCCGTGCTGATCTCGCCTTTACGTGTGAAAGAGTTCCGTAACAACCAGGCCCTGCAGGACACCATCATCGGTGCCGGTGCCAAGATCTATATGTCGAGCATGGCCCAGGAGATGGACCAGATGGACAATGACACGATCCAGAAGGCCGATATGCAATTGCATGAGGTGTCGGTGGAAGAGCTGTTGCCGCGTGATGAGATCAAGGTGGACATGAAATCGCTCGGTGAGATGCTCACGGGCAAGAGCGTGTTTGTGACCGGTGCTGCCGGTAGTATCGGTTCGGAGATTGTGCGCCAGGTGGCTATCTATAAGCCTGCCTGTATGGTGCTGATCGACCAGGCGGAGACCCCGATGCACGACATCCGTCTGATGATGGCGAAGGACTTCCCCGATGTGGAGGCTGTGACTATCGTGACGAGCATCAGCCGTAAGACGCGTATGGATGCGCTCTTCAGCAAATACAGGCCCGACTACGTGTTCCATGCCGCTGCCTATAAACATGTGCCCATGATGGAGGACAACCCCTCGGAGGCTGTGCTCAACAATATCTATGGTACGCAGGTGATTGCCGACACAGCTGTGCGCTATGGGGTGAAGAAATTCGTGATGATCTCGACTGACAAGGCCGTGAACCCCACGAACGTGATGGGCTGCTCGAAGCGTATCTGTGAGATCTATGTACAGAGTCTCGACCAAGCCATCAAGTTTAAGAAGATCAACGCGCCTACCCAGTTTGTGACCACT
>JAFYEU010000041.1 GCA_017544105.1 Bacteroidales bacterium | reverse complement strand
TTGATCTTGAATCCGAAGAGCGCGCAGAAGATGACGAGAAACCAACGGAGGAAAGGCTTCTCCTTCAGTGCGGAGCAGTCATAGGCCCACAGGGCGGCGATGGGGAACAACAATCCCCAGGCGTCCGAGTAGGGGATGGAGGTCCAGGGCGACAGACCCACCAGCATCAGGTAGAGTGCCATGCCGAAACAGGCCAGGTCGCGACGCTTCCATCGCTGTACCATGATCTGATAGAGCATCCAGCCGGTCACCACGCAGAACAGACTCTGTACCGCCACGATGGAGAGGAAGTCGAGCGCCCCCAGATGCAAGGGCTTGGTGACCCATAGGATGACCCCGAAGATGGCGGTCAGGAACAGATTGTTGGGGTAGCAGCTGTAATACCAGCCGTTATGGTTCGGCCGCTGACCATTGGCCAGACAACGTGCAGAGTCCAAGAGCACCTGCACATCCCAGTCGGTCTCAAAACAATAGTTGTAGATGAGATACATCTGGGTCACGAAGAAGAGCGCACCCGCCAGCAACAAGGTGCTCCGCTCCGACAGCTTCCACCAACGCGCAGGATGGCACCTCCTCCCGATAGTCCGGATGAGGAGAAAGAGGCCGGCCAGCACGACCAGGCCTGCCAACATCAGCACAGGGTGGGGGAGCAGCGTCTCCAACTGGTAATATTGGTATAACACTCGTGGAAAACACGATTTTAACAGGTTGAGGATCAGTATGAAGCCTGTCACGCAGCCAAAAAGAACGGCGATGGTGCGGGCGAGTGCGTGGTTGGTCTGTTCTTGATTCATCAGGATAAATGTCAATGGGTGAATGAAACGGCAAAATTACAATATTTATTTATCCTCTGAAATATTTTGGTATTTTAGCCGTTTCAAATATTGTTTTATTTAATATTTGCCTATCATGAAAAAAGTTCTGCTCACGATTATGCTTTTTGCAGGGGCTCTCTCCGCCCTTTTTGCCCAGAATGAGTTTACCGCCAAGATTGACCACGCCACCGTCTATCTGCAAGGCGCTGCCCTGACCCACACAGCCACCGCCTCCCTGAAGAGCGGAAGCTATGAGGTGATGATCAATGGGCTGAGCCCTGACATCGAGATTGCCAGCCTGAAGGTCTCCGCCAATGGCGTGCTCATCTCCGCCTCGGAGTTCTCCAACGATTACATCACCCCCAAAGAGGAGAGTGCACGCATCAAGAAGTTGCAAGACTCCTTGGACACCTACAAACGCCAGCTGCAAGAGGCCAAGGACGAGCTGACCGTCCACACCCATCTGCTCAAGATGCTCACCGACGGCACCCTCAACAATATGAGTCAGAAGGATGGCACCGTCTCCGTGGCCGACATCAACGCCAACATGGAACTCTATAAGTCGAAGGCCGCCCCGCTGCAGCATAGCATCGACCAGGATAACCTCAAAATCGCCAAGCTGGACGAGACGGTGAAGCGTCTCCAGCGGCAGATCTCCCAGGATCAGTCCAAAGACAAGCAGCGCACGGGTGTGTTGCGCCTCGCCGTGAGCGTGCCACAGACAGTCAACACGGTGTTCACCATCACCTATTTTACCTATATGGCGGGCTGGGTGCCCTGCTATGACATCAACATCGCCTCCATGGACAAGCCCGTGGTGCTCAAGTCCAAGGCTCAGGTGACGCAGGTGACGGGCATCGACTGGAATAATGTGAAGCTGACCCT
>JAFYEU010000040.1 GCA_017544105.1 Bacteroidales bacterium | reverse complement strand
AAGCCCACGCCCAATAGAATATATCACCCCCTTGTTAACAAGAGAGTGGATTTTCCATCGAATTGTTGAAATTGGAATGTCAGGAGAATAGCCCCGATAGAAATTCGCAATCTCATTAGATGTCAGTTGTACCCTGTCACCCAATGTGTTATATAACTCATCTATATGTAATGTGTCGTACATCCTTATCTTTTTTTGTCGGTGCAAAGATACACAAATTTTCGTCAATAAATCAGAATTATTGCCGATAATTTGTTTTTTCGGATGAACCACATTCTCTTGGAGTTTCGCCGCTACGAGGATGCATCCTTGGCCCACACTGTCTCCACCGCCTCCACCGGTACCGGGCTGATGGGCAGCGCTGTGCCGATGGAGGCGGTGATGATGGGGACGATATGTCCCGTTAGAGGATGCCTAGCTGAGGCAAACGGATAGCTGATGACGAATGGCTATCTCTTCACAAAACTCTTCGTTACCACGCCATTGTCTGTTGTGACGCGCACGAAATACATGCCACCGGACAGACTGGAAACATTGATCGTGGCAAGTTCCTGTGGAGACGTTCCATGGAACGTCTCTACAATCTGGCCGTACACGTTGTACACTTCCAGGCTGGTGATGGTGATGTTCGCGTCGCTCACGGCTATGGAGATCGTCTCTGTGGCGGGGTTCGGGTAGAGGGTGACACTGCGCTCCAGGTAACTCAGGATGCCCACGTTGTCGGTATGGAAGGTTGCCGTGTTGGACTCGTCGCTCGTCTGGCCGTTGGTGCAATGGGCCACCACGTTGACCATATAATCCACGTTCGGGACGAGGTCGGTCAGCGTGTGGGTGGTGGCAGAGGCCGTGGCGGTGCTCCAGGTGCTCTCCGTCGTCTGACGGTAGTTGACCTGCCATTCAGTAGCCGTGTTGGGTTCCTGTTGCCAGGTCAGCACCACGGTGGTGTGGCTGCTCTCGTCCAAAGTGGCACTCAGGTTGGTCGGGGCCGGACAGGTCGGAGTGTCCTGATTCGCAGTGGTGAAGGATACGATGTTCGACCATACGCTGTTGTCGTCGCCACAGGATGCCTGTACCCGTACTTGATACTGGGTGTTGGGTGTCAGTCCAGTCATGGTGTAGGAGGTCGTGTTGGCGGTGGCGTTCTGCCATGTAGAGGCGGTAGTGGTCTTGTACTGCACGTTCCAGGCAGTCTCGGAGCCACCAGCGGTCCAGGTGGCGGTGGCGGAGGTGGGACCCGGGTTGTTGACGGCAAGGCCGGTGGGTGCGTCACAGGTGGCCGGAGCGCCAGCGCAATCCGGTGTGAAGTTGTAGGTGGAGAAGTTACTCATGTCAGTCTGCATGAGTACCAACGAGCCATTAGGGCCATAGAGGGTGAGGCTGCACTCACTGCTGTAAGACCCCGAGGAGAACACCAAAGAGGCAGGGAGACCACTGCATAATGTCAAGGGCAGGGTGTAGCTGGTCCCAACTTCGGTGATCGTGGCCAGGGTGACGCCATTTTGTTGCACATAGAGGGTGTTGTAGTCCCAGGAATCATTATAGTCCCCAAAGACATTGAGCGTGTAGGAACATTGCATGGTGGCCTCGCACATGGAGGTGTTGAAGGTGGTCTCGCGCCAGTCGGAGAGATCGCCACCGCCGCAGTCGGCCTGTACACGTACGTCATAGGCCGTGGTGGCCGACAAGCCCGTAAGTCCATACGATGGAGTGGAGGTGGTGACTGAGGTCCAGTTGCTGCTGTTGGAAGGCTTGTATTCCAGGATCCAGCTGCTCTCGGAGCCGCCGGGTGTCCAGCTCACGGTGGCCGTGGCCGTGCCAATGTCGGATACGGTAAGGGCGGTGGGTTTCGGACAGGTGGGCGGGGTGCAGTGGATCATGATGGTGGTCAGCGTGCCGGCATTGGGCATGGAGATGGAGTAAACAATGTCGCCATAAGGATCTGATACCGTAAAGCTGCATTCAGTGTCGAAGTTGCCGGAGTTCCAGACCAGTTGCATCGGAGCATTGTCGCACAAGGATACTTGCTGGGTGATGCCGTAGCTGGAGGTGGGCACGGTCAGTTCGACCACGTCAAGACCATTTTGCTTGACAAGGAGCGTGGCGGTGTTCCAGCCGTCACCGTAAGAGTCGGAAAGGGTGAAGGTGTAGTTGCACTGCTCGGTAATTGGGCAGATGGCTGTTTGGAAAGAGGTCTGTCTGTAGTCAGACACATCCCCGCCGCCACAGTCGGCATAGACTCTGACATCGTAAATGGTAGATGCAGTCAGGCCAGTCAGCAAGTAAGGGTTGGCGCTCGCGTACGCGACGTCCCAGGTGCTGGCGGTGGAGGGCTTGTACTCTATGATCCAGTCGGTCTCCGTGCCAGCCGACACCCAGTTGATGGTCGCTTCAGCATCGCTGATGTTTGTGACGCTGACAGAAGAGGGGCGAGGACAGGTGGGAACTGTGCAATAGCTGGTGAAGGAGGTGAGGACGCCCGCCGTGGGGTTGGACTCATTTAAGAGAACCTCGCCAAAGGGGTCCGTAAGGGTGAAGCTACATTCGGAATCGTAAGAACCAGAGACCCAAGAAACTTGAATCGGCATGTTCTCGCACAAGGCGAGTGCCTGTGAGAAGTTGGAATTGGAGGTGGGTACCGTAAGGTTGGCCACCGTAACTCCATTTTGAGTCACGATGATGGAAGCACCGTTCCAGCCGTCGCCGAAGCTGTCGGTAAGGCTGAAGGAATAGTTGCACTGTTGGGTGAACGGGCATGCTGCCGTTTCGAAAGAGGATTCTCTGTAGTCGGACTCCTCGCCGCCGCCACAGTCAGCCTTGATCCGGATGTTATAAACCGAGTTGGCGGTCAGACCGGTAAGCAGGTAGGGGTTGGTGTTCACATACAACACATCCCAGGTGTTGTCGGATGCGAGCTTGTATTCCAGGATCCAGTCGGTCTCCGTGCCCGTGGAGACCCAGGTGATGGAGACCTCCGTGTCCCCGATTTCGGTGGCGCTGATGGAGGAAGGACGCGGGCAGGTGCCGGCGCTACAGGAGCTGGTGAAGGTGGTCAAGGTGCCGGAGGATGGATCCGAGGCGGAGAAGATGACCTCCCCGAACGGGTCCGTCACGGTGAAACTACATTCAGAGTCGTAGGATCCTGATGTCCAGGACAACTGGATCTGTGCGCTGTCACACAAGGCAACCTGGTGGGTGGCGCTGCTGGCACTGGAGCTGGAGATGGTCAGCGTGGCCACCGTGGAGCCGTTCTGGCGCACAACGATAGCGGCGCTGTTCCAGCCATCCCCATAGTCATCCGTAAGGTTGAAGGTGTAGAGACACTGGTCTGCCGGGTCGCAGACAGGCGTGGTGAACGATATGTTGCCTGTGGGGGCGCTGAACTCGCCGCCACAATCGGCCGACACATGCACCTGATAGGTGGTGGAGGCGTTCAATGGTGTGATCACACAGGGATTGGTGGTCGCAATCATGCTCTCCCAGATGGAGTCGCCGTTGGCCTTGTACTCAACCAGCCAGGAGGTCTCGGTGCCATGTGACTGCCAGGATACCGTTGCTTCTGAGGTGGTGATGTCGCTCACGTTCACACCGGAGACCATACGGCAACTGGAGAGATAGTCGATGACAATGTCATCCACATAGCCGCGGTTGTTGCCGGAGCCGGGCTTGGGGGCCTTCAGGGCCATGCGGTTGCCGGTGCCGGTGTACGCGTCATAATAAACCACATAGTCGGAATAGGAGGTGCCCGTGATCGTCAGGGTGTCTATCGGCACGAAGGTGTTGGGACCGCCGGTCATCACACCTACCACCAGGGTGAACGGGGTGGTGGCAGAGGTGGAACGCGCCTTCATGGAGATCTGCAGGGTGTTCAACGGAATAGAACTGCTGATGATAGGCAGGATGGCATACTGGTCAGCATATTGGCTGCCGCTCTGCGTGTAGAAACGCAAGGTGTAAGAGCCGCTGTATGAATTGTTGTTACTATAGTATACATAAGGATGGTTGCTGGAGGAAGACCCCGTATTGTAGGTGTCCCAGCAAATGGGCACGTTGGAGGCGCCGGAGGTGGCGTTGCTGGTGTGCGTGTAGTTGGTGAACTGCTCGGTGTAGGGAATGGTGCTGATGGGTATGCAGGTGGTGGCCCCCGTCACACGGTTGAGGTTCCAGTCGCTGAAGCTGCTGCCGCAGTTGGCGCGTACCTGGAACTCATAGGTGGTGGCATCCGGCAGACCCGCCAGGGTGTAGGGGTTGGTGTTGACAGTCACTGTGGTGCCAGAGCCGGTGGTGAAGCCCACCGGACCATATTCCAGTTCCCAAGAGACTGCGCTGCCATTCTCGGTCCAGGACAGCGTGATGCTGCTCTCGTCAGCCGCCGTGACGGCCAATGCCGAAGGCGAAGCACAAAGGTTCATGCCCAGGATGATGTCGTCCACATGTCCACGGTTGTTGCCCGTGGCAGGCTTCGGAGCCTTGAGCACTACGCGATTGCCAGTGCCGGAGTAACTGCCGAAGTCCACCAGCTTGTACGCGTAGGTCGTGTTGGCTACCGTGAGGGTGTCGATGGGCGTGAAGGTGGAGACATCCATGCCGGAGGTCACACCGACCACCAGGGTGAAGTTGTTGTTGTTGGATTGTCGTCTCATGTTCAAGCCTAACTGCAAACTCGGTATGCTGATAGCGCTCAGGTCCAATTCGGGCAGGAAGGCATATTGGTCGGAATAGTTTGTGCCACTGCCCGTGTAGAAGCGCAGACTGTAGTTGCCACTGTTGGCATTGGAAGCGCCATAATAGACCCACGGATAGGCGGGGTAGCTGCTTCCCGTATTGGTGGCATCCCAGCAGTAAGCCAGATTGTTGGAGCCCGTGCCGTTGTTCGGGTTGTTGGTATGCGTGTAGGAATCAAAATTCTCGGTGATGGGGATTACGGATGTGGGCGCGCAAAGCGTCAGGAAAGACCCTGAAACGTAGGAACTGGTGTCGTCCGTACAGTCGTTGGCCACCCGTACATTGTAATTGGTGGAGGCATCCAGACCCGTAATCGTCAAGAAGGTGTCCGTGACCGTATAATTCATCACGTTGGGGCTGTTCCAGGATTGGTTGGATTTCTTGACATCCACAATATACACGTTAGGATTGAAGGAAGGGGTTGTCCATGACACCGTGGCGCCATCCGTGGCCACATCGGAAATGGCCAGGTTGGTTACCGGACCGCAGAAGTTGGGGTTCGGACTGATGTTCAGCTTCAGGTTCGGACGATTGAAAGACCGGGATCCAGTGCTGGTGCCCGGGTGCTGGGAATAGGAGATATCATCGTCTAAGTAACGATAAAGACTGGAATAATTGGAGGTCTCGGAATAGCTATATTCAAGTTCAGTAGAGTAGTCGCTGGCATGTTTGGCGAAGACGATCACCAAGTTGCTGGTGCCATCGTAAAAATAGGGCGTGGTCAGGGTGTAGGTCTCCCATCCGGTCCCACTCCCGCCAATGTTCATGTTGGTGCCGGAGTAAACAAGCGTCAGGTCGGACATGGGCGTCCAGGCTGATGTCGAACTGTATTGTCCAGAGGTCCTGTGGCCAATGTAGATGTTCACATTCTGACACATCAGGGTGCCGCTTGTTGAACGCTGCAAGGAGACGGCCGTGATGGTCCCCTGCATGCCCACTTCCGTAGGGGTGCAGAGACTTTCCCACCAGGAATCCTCATAATATGGATAAAAGGCCATGGAATAACTGGAACTGCTCCCAGTACCAATGATAACCTCCTGGGCGCTAAGCCTACCCATCGCAATGGCGAATAGCAAGGCTAAAAGTACAAATTTCTTCATAAGCAAAAAAAAGGACTTCTCGGTGATTATGGACTATGTCATACTTTCAGAACTTGCGAAGTCCGTTTGACAAGGCATGAAAATTTGACGCCGCAAATCTAAATATAAATTTTTACAAATCCAAATGATATTGCCAATTATTTCGGTGATTTAGTCAATTTTTTAAAAGGGAAGACTATATACTTGATGGCACAGATTCTCCTTTCGCGGCGGGCAAGTCACGTTCTTGTGGCACACATTCCTTGCGCCGCGATGATGATCACCCGCGCCATGCCCGCCCCACTTGATAAAATGTTATGGGTTGGCGCCGGAAGGATCTTGAAAAATGAGTATCTTTGCCGCTTCCAAAAAGTATAGACGTTTTTTATCCAAATAAGCATTGCACAATGAAAAAAAGCCTCTTGTCCCTTCTCGGCATCATTCTCCTTTCAGGGCTTTCCATCGCCCCTCTCTCCGCCCAAGACCGTAGTGACACGATCCATGTGGCGCATTACGACATCTCGCTGACCGTGATGGATTTCACGACCCACAACATCGTGGGTGAGACCCAGCTGACGGTCGTGGCCAAGATGCCCAACCTCAGCCAGGTGGTGCTCGACCTGCTGGCGCTGGCCACCGACTCGGTGAAGGTGAACGGCTCCCCGGCCACCTTCCAGCACCAGGGCGAACGGCTGGCCATTACGGTGCCCACGATGCAGACAGGCGACACAGCCATGGTGACCGTCTATTACCACGGCGTGCCCACCAAGGACGCGGGGTGGGGCGGCTTTTACTTCTCCGGCCAGTATGCCTATACCATGGGTGTGGCCTTCCAGAGCCAGCCGCATAGCTACGGCCGCTGCTGGTATCCCTGCATGGATGTCTTCACCGACAAGTCGAGCTATACCACTCGTATCCGCACCGAGTCGCACAAGATGGCTGTCTGTGACGGCCTGCTCACCGATGTGCAGACGCTCGCCGACAGCTCCAAGGTGTGGACGTGGGAGCTGGAGGAGCCCATCCCCACGTACCTCTCCTCTATGGCGGTGGGCGAGTACCAGGCCTACGAGGACACCTTCCATGGGCAGGAGGCCATCATCCCCATCGTCATCTACGCCCAGCCGCCACAATATGCCAATGTGGGGGCTTCTTTCGCCTACTTGAAGGATATCCTGCGGATGTATGAGGAGCTCTTCGGACCCTATCGCTGGCCCCGCGTGGGCTATGTGGGTGTCAACTTCAGCAGCGGTGCCATGGAGCACGCCACCAATATTGCCTATCCCAAGTCGTTTATGACGGGCACCGATACCTACGTCACCCTCTATGGCCACGAGCTGTTCCATCACTGGTTCGGCGACCTCATCACCTGCGAACGCGCCGAGGAGATGTGGATCAACGAAGGCTTCGCCTCCTTCGCGGAGCCGTTGATCATGGGCTTGGTCCATCAAAACGACGGGACGGATGGCTATCGCGACTATCTCCGCGACATGCATCACTCCACCTTGATGAACATCGAGAAGAACGATGGCGGTCATTATGCTTTGGACAATGTGCCCCAGGAGGTCACTTACGGGACTCACTCCTACGACAAGGGCGCATTGGTGATCCATACCCTGCGCAGCTATCTCGGCGACTCGCTCTTCTTCGGAGGCCTGCGCGCCCTGCTCAACCATTTCGCCTGGCAGAATGTCAACAGCGAACAATTCTTCCAATACCTGTCGCAGGTCACGGGCGTCAACCTCACCGACTTCTACGAGGGTTGGGTGCATCAGCCCGGCTTTCCCCAGTTCGCCATCGACTCCATACGGCCGCTCTCTGGCAACCAGTACGAAGTCTTTGTGCAGCAGAAGCTCTTTGGTGCCACCCACTATATCAACTCCAACAAGCTGGACCTCACCTTCGTGTCGCCCACTCGCGAGCTCTATACCATACGCGATGTCCCCTTCTCCGGCCAGTACGGCAGTGCGGTGGTGACGATTCCCTTCGCCCCCGTTTTCGGTATGATCGACTATGACGAGAGGATCATGGACGCCACCA
Organism: Bacteroidales bacterium; assembly: GCA_017544105.1. Taxonomy (GTDB): domain Bacteria; phylum Bacteroidota; class Bacteroidia; order Bacteroidales; family WCHB1-69; genus F23-D06. Next base: position 20,352 of record JAFYEU010000040.1, on the reverse strand, counting down.
TTGACTATACCGCGACGCTGGGCAATGGCGAGTCGGTGTCTTGGGCAGATGCCGGCTGCAATGCCAAGGTCGAGGCCGCTGCCGATTCTGTCCTCGTGCGTGTGGAGCACCACTATGTGGCGCCCGACATGCCGGAGACGATGCCCGAGGGCCTCTTCCGGATTTCCGAGACCCACTACTGGAACGTGCAGCTGGCCTATCCACAGACCATGGCCGCGCCCGAAGGCTATCTCCAGTTCCAATACCGTCGCGGCACCGTCACGGCGTTGGACTATGCTCTGATGCAGGGCTATGACTATAACAACCTCAAATTGTTGTATCGCCCCACTACGGCCGATGCTTGGCAGATCGTGCCCACCACGCGTACCGGCTCTCCCAATGCCGGCATGATGAAGACGGAGTTCATCCGTTCCGGCCAGTATTGTCTGGCCGTGGGCGACCAGGCCGCCTCGGTGGAGGACCGTATCGAGATCCCCAGTGTCATCATCTATCCCAATCCCGTCGGGGAGACGATGAACGTATGGATGGAATATGACGGTCGTCCTGTGAAGGCCACCATCGTGGACAGTGCGGGACGAGCGGTCCGAACCGTCAAGTTGAAAAGCGGCAGTAACAATGTCAATGTGAACGCGCTCTCCTCCGGCGCCTATTTCCTTCGTGTCGATCATTCCACCTATCCTTTTATCAAGCGTTAAAACGAAACATTTCAACAAGTAAACACTAAGCCCATGGCTGATAATTATCTCGAGCGCCGCATGGACGAGATGCGCGGCGGCAAACAAAAAACCATCGTCAAGCGGGTGGGGCAGACGCTCGACACCCTGCTGATGAAGAACCGCAGCTGCCGCGGTTACCAGGCCGATGCGCCGGTGAGTGAGGAGTTGCTGAAACGTATGGTGGAGGTCAACACCAAGATCCCGTCCGCCTGCAACCAGCAGGTGCTGCGCTTCAGACTGGTGACGGGTGACGAGGCTGCCAAGGTGCACCCCTTGATCAAGATGGGAGGCGCGCTGCCCGAGTTGCACCTGCCCTTCGCCGGCACCGAGCCACCCGCCTACATCGTCATCTGTTGCAAGGAGAAGGAGACCAAGCTGGTGGACATCGACCTGGGCATCTCCGCCCAGAGCATGTTGCTGAAGGCCGCCGAGATGGGATATAACGGCTTGATGATCGGTGCCTTCCATCGCGAGAAACTGAAAGAGGTGTTGGCTTTGCCCTATGATCCGTTGTTAGTTCTCGCCGTTGGCAAAGGAGCTGAGCAGATCCGCCTGACCGAGATCCGGGAAGACGAGAGTCACAAGTACTACCGCGAGAATGGTGTCCACATTGTGCCTAAGGTGGTGCTGGAGGATTTGCTGATAGGGTAGGAGGGACTCTTTTTTCAAGGTCCATTTTTTACGAAAACACGGCATGATTTAATAAGGGACTTATATACTTGATGGAATCCGGTTTGGTGGCGACTCAAAGTGTTTCGCCAATTGATAATTGCTTGGCAGAGGAAGGGCAATAGCATCTTGGCAATTGACTCCCTAAAATATTTTTCTCCAACTGTTCTCTTGATAGAAAAGTTGACAAAAGATCAAGCCGACATGAATGCCGCCCGCTCTGTCCGCCCTCTGACAGCGGCGGCAAACGTGAACAAAAATGCAACACAAAACAAAGGGAAAGACATTCCGAAGGCATGCATTTTTGTAAACGCAAGCGCCTTTGCACGCCGCTGTTGGAGGCCGGCCATTCACGCCGCGTCCGCACCGCATGTCGGCATGCCCGCCCGCGTGCCTATGGGCAGGTGTCTCCGTAAAGCACTCTAAGATTAAATGGAAACGGTTACTCTTTCCGTTGGTCTCATCTTTGTTGTGCCAGCATGTATATAGCACTTTTTTTGCAATGCCTTTGACAAACAGTTGGAATTGCTTGTGTTGGATGAGGATTGGATAAAGGTAGCACAGTATTTGACTTGCTTGCCAGACAAACAATGGTTTTTAGACAAACTTAACCGTTCTATAATGATTGCTAAAGAGTATAGAGAGCATGAGTGAGGAAAGAATCTCCTTTAGACAACATTAAGTGTTTCACGACCTATCCGATAATCTTTCTGCAAAAAGTTTTTGCTTAACCTGGTTTTTTCGCTATCTTTGCCCCCTCAAAAGAAATGTCGAATTTCATCCTGTTATCATCATGCATACCAAACAAGAAATCGTTGAGAACTGGCTGCCCCGCTATACGGGCATGCAGCTGGAAGAATTTGGCCGCTATATTCTGTTGACCAACTTTGCCGACTATCTGAAGAAATTCGCCGAGTTGATGCAGGTGGAGGTCAAGGGCGCGGGGCACCCCATGCAGAGTGCCACCGCCGACGGTATCACCATCATCAACTTCACCATGGGCAGTTCCAATGCGGCCACCATCATGGACCTGCTGTCGGCCATCAAGCCCAAGGCGGTGCTCTTCCTGGGCAAGTGCGGAAGCCTGAAGGACTATATCGGCTTGGGTGAGCTGCTGCTGCCCATCGCCGGCATTCGCGGCGAGGGAACATCGAGCGACTATCTGCCGCCCGAGGTGCCCGCTCTTCCCGCCTTCAACATGGAGAAGGCCATCTCCACGACCATCCGCGAATATGGCCTCGACTACTGGACCGGCACGGTCTATACCACCAACCGCCGCGTCTGGGAGCATGACCAGGAGTTTAAAGACTACCTGCGCCGCATCCGCGCCACCGCCGTCGATATGGAAACCGCCACGCTCTTCTCGGTGGGCTTCTATAACCGCATTCCTACTGGTGCCCTGCTGATGGTGTCCGACCAGCCGATGCTCCCCGACGGAATCAAGACGGAGAAGTCGGACAAGGAGGTGACCCAAAACTATAGCCAACGTCATCTCCAAATCGGCATCGACTCGCTCAAGCAATTGATAAACAAAGGTATTACGGTGAAACATCTGAAATATGACTACTATGAATAATTGGACGGCCCGCTTGCTGGCCCTGTTGACCTTTTGTCTGGTCTTTGCCTTGACGGCCTCTTCCCAAGAAATGGGCATCACGCCATCCCCACAACATGTCGAGTTGCGCGAAGGTCATTACCAGTTCACCGGCCAGCCGTTGGTGGAGACCCTCCGCCTCGCCTCCTTTCCCATCGACACGAATGCCGACCAGGGCTATATCCTGGAGGTGTTGCCCAACAAGGTGGTCATCAGCGCCATCAGTGAGGTGGGACTCTATTACGCGCAGCTGAGCCTGAAGCAGATGATGCGGTTCTTTGCCCAGAAGGATGGCAGCGTCAAGTTGCCCTGCCTCCGCATTGTCGATTACCCGAAGCTGAAATACCGGGGCTGGATGGACGACATCAGTCGGGGGCCGATTCCCAACATGACTTTTCTCAAGCAGGTCATCCGGCAGCTGGCGGAGTACAAGATGAACTTCTTCAACCTCTACACCGAGCACGTCTTCAAGTTGGACAAATACCCCGACATTGCGCCCACTGACGGGCTGACGGCTGCGGAGGTCCGAGAATTGGAGGAGTACGCTGCTCAGTTCCATATCGAGTTCTTCGGCAACCAGCAGTGCCTGGGTCATGCCGAGAAGACCCTTCGCATTCCGGCTTATCAGGAGATGGCCGACACCAAGTTCAACTGGAATCCGGGAGATGATAAAGCCCGTCAGTTCCTGAAATACGAGTTGGAGACGGTGGCCCAGGCCTACCGTTCCCCCTTCTTCAATATCAACTGCGACGAGACCGAGGCGATGGGCAGTGGCAAGGCGCGTTCCTATGTGGAAGGCCATGGAGGTCCCTCGCAGGTCTATGCCGACCATATCAACTGGGTCTATAGCATTCTCAAGCCTATGGGCAAGAAGGTGATGATGTGGGGCGACATCGCGGCCAAGGATCCCGACATCGTGCGGCAACTGCCCAAGGATATGATCATGCTGGTGTGGAGCTATTCGCCCTCTGACAGCTATGTGGATATGATAGAGCCCTTCACCCGACAGGGGCTGCAGTTTATGGTGGTGCCGGGCATGAGCATGTGGGGCCATGTGTTTCCCAGCTACGACACCTATACCAAGAACATCGCCAACCTGACGCGCGATGGCTACAAGCATGGGGCTTTGGGCATGATGAACACCGCTTGGGACGACTCCGGCGAGTCATTGTTCAACAGCACCTGGCACGGCATGGCCTGGGCCGCGGAGATGGCCTGGCGCCCCCTGGAACAGACGGAGCCCAAAGCGGCTGACAAGGAGCGCCTCCAGCGTCTGGCCGCCTTCGACAAGCGCTTCGCCAAGGAGTACCGCGTGGTGGACCAGAACTTCCGCCTGATGCGCGATATGGAGTATAGTGCTATCCCTAACTTCTTCAACAGCCTCGCCCTCTATGAACCGCTTCTCGACTTCTATTCGACCAAGGTGAGCGTGGAGAACTATCAGAAAAACAACGAGATGTGTTCTGCCATCCGCCGCCGCCTGGAGGCCTATCACGAGGTGACCTTGGACTCTGTCTATGATGCCCATAATGCCATGGCCCGCATTGGCTACTATGTGGCCCACCACCAGTGGGTGCTTGCCCAGCGCAATATCCTTCGCTGGCATCTCTATGAGTATCTCCAGGGTAATAATGTCATCGATGAGTATTCGCTCAAGACAGAGATCAATCAACTGGCAGAGCATATCCAACGGGTGAAGAAGATGTATATGCAACTGTGGGACGAGGAGTGCCGCCCCTACAGCCGAAACATCGTCGAGGCGCGTTATGATGCGCTCGTACAAGAGCTGAACGACCTGCCCTACAAGCCTTTCTTTGCGGTGAAACGTTCCCAAGAGGGGAATACCTACCTCGTGATGCGTTCTCTGTTCGACAATACCACCTATCCCATCTATTACACGTTGGATGGCCGTGATCCGCAGTATGGCGAGAACCTCTACGAGAAGCCACTGCCCATCCATCATTCAACGATGGCGAAGGCAATCAGCCGCAACGCCATGGGCGAGGATGTCCTGACCGAACAATATCTGTTGGTGCATGAGGGTCTCTACAAGATCTCGAAACTCAATTCCGAGTATGCCACCTACAAGCCTGAATATGCCTCCTCTGGCAAAGATGCCCTCTGTGATGGCGAATTGGGCGGCGACCGTTACAACGACGGCCACTGGCAGGGCTTCTGGGGTAATGATATCGATGTGGAGTTCGACTTTGGCAAGAAGACGACCATTCAACAGTTCAAGACCCGCTTCTACCAGAATGTGCAGGACTGGATTATGTCGCCCAAGGAGGTGCAGATCCTTGTCTCCAAGGATGGTGTGAATTATCAGTTATACAAGACATTAGAGGTCAAAGATGTAAACTACGACTCCGGTATCCCCATCGTCTATACGGTGCAAGCCGACAATCTGAACCTTAAATCCCGTTATGTGAAGGTGGTGGCAAAGAACGGCGGCCTGTTGCCCGAGTGGCACATGTCCCATGGTCAGCCATCCTACATCTTCTGCGATGAGATGATTTTCCAGTAATCGGAATCGTCACAAGCCAAATACCTTCTGGAAGAACTCCACCGTGCGTGTCACCACTACCTTGCGGTGACGGGTGATGGTGTGGTTTTCCCCTTTGATGACTTGCAGTTGTGCGGGGGTGCCGTATGTCTCCAAAAACTTCTCGCTACACCACAGAGGAACGGTGCCGTCGCGGCTGCCGTGCAAAAGGAGCACGGGACCTTTGAAGGCGCTGGCAGTGCCGTAGATGTCCAGCTGTTGGGTGGTGAGGAGGTACTCCCTTTTCAATGGTCATGTCCTGCATGCGCCCCTGGCTCTTGCCATGCCCGTCAAAGTCGAAACGGATGGAGGCTATCCCCGCTTTGGCCAGGGCTCTTGCCAAGGCCGGTATGGGATTGATGCCCTTGTTGGCAAAGATCCCGTGCATCAAGATGACCATTGGACACTTGTCGGTGTTTGGGTTGAATCCCGCTGGAAGGGTGATCTTGTAGGCTATGGCACCTTCCGGACCTTTGATGGGGCTTTTGATCGGGACATTCCGGTTCGAGTCTCCCAAGGCGACCATGCAAAGGAGGCACATCAAAACCAGGGAGAGGAGGATAGCCGTTTTCTTCATAATTGATGGCGAAAATGTTTTACGAGGCAAATGTACGTTTTTTTTATATTTTTGCGCTTGAAGAACGGATTTTTAAATGCGCTAGGAGAACCTGTTAATGAATAACTTTATTTTTTGATATTTGCTATGAAGATATTATGGACTTGGATGGTTCTGCTGATGCCTTGTTGGCTCTCTGCCCAGCTGACGGATTGTGGCACGGTGACGGATATTGACGGTAATCAGTATCAAACGGTACGGATTGGCAAGCAGTGCTGGATGCGTTCCAACTTGCGGGTGACGCACTATGCGGACGGCGCTCCGCTCGTGCTGACGACACAAAACACGCTGACAGAGCATTGCTATTTCTTCCCCAATGGCGACGCCTCTTTAGCTGACCGATATGGATTGCTCTACACCTGGCCTACCGCCATGCGTGATCATGTGACCTCAGAGGCGGTGCCGAGCGGTGTGCAGGGCATCTGTCCCGATGGCTGGCATCTGCCCAGCAACTATGAGTGGATGGACTTGGAAGATGCCGTCGGCTATAACGAAGCCCTCCGCTGTGGCACAGATGTCAACTATGTGGCCAAGGCGATGGCGTCCAAAGAGGGGTGGGATACGAATGTGGAGGATGTGCCCCAGCCGTGTAGCATCTTGGAGGATGTGAGTGCCAATGATAAGACGGGTATGGATGTGTTGCCCGCAGGCCTCTGCTTTATGGGCTTCTATGGCTATGGGACCGAGACGGGCTTCTGGACCGCTTCCGATGGCAGCCCGGAATCAGCACCGATACACCGTTATTACGGCGCCAACGCCACCGTGGAGATCAACTGCACCCCCAAAGAGGCCGGCGCCTCCGTCCGCTGCGTCAAAAACGAGGATTAGCCAATGGCCAACAGCTAACAGCCAACAGCCGTTTTACGGATGACAATTATACCCCATCTTGTGCAGGATCGGCTTGTGGTAGTCGAGTTTGCGCAGGAAGGTCTTGTAGTCTTTCTTCGAAGGTTCTGTCCAGACGCACTCTGACAGAGCGCACAAGCGCGGCAGCAGCATGTAGTCGGCCTGCTCCGGCGTGTTGATGAACTCGGTCCACAGGTTGCATTGGGCACCTAAGATGTGGTGTTGAGCCACCTTGTCAAGGCCTGTTGGCATGGGGTCAAAACTGTAGGCGGTATCCAAGGTGATGAGGCCGGTCATGGCCAGTGGCTCTGTCTTGGGATCTCCCTGATAGTAGTTGAAATAGCAGTGAGAGGTAGGGCAGAGGATGACGTCGTTGCCGTGCTTGGCGGCGATGCGGGCGGCATCATAACCCTGCCAGCCGAGAATGGTAGAGAATATCTGCATGTCTTCCGACACCACATCGTCCCAGATGATGGCTTTCTTGCCGATGCCCTTGAGGTAGACCTCAATTTCGTTCATCAGCCATTGCTGAAGGCTGAACTCATCGGCCAGCCCTTTTTCTTGGATGCGGGCCTGGCATTTGGGGCACACCTGCCAGTTGTCGTTGAAGGCCTCGTCGCCACCGATGTGGATGTAAGGGTAGGGGAAGAGGTCGGCCACTTCGGCCAGAACGTCCTTGTAAAAGGTCAGCACCTGGTCGTTGCCGGCGCACATGATGGCTTTGGGCGGCCAGTAGGGGCCCACAGCCACGGTGTAGGGATAGTCGTCGCAGGCAAACTGCGGGTAGGCGGCCAGGATGGCGCTGCAGTGGCCGGGGATCTCAATCTCGGGGATGATGTCAATATAGCGGGCGGCGGCATAGTCGATGATGTCGCGGATCTGCTCCTTGGTATAGAAGCCGCCGTAGGTCATGGGCTCGTCGGGCTGCACGGGGTGCAGCGTGTCCCACGAGTCGCGCTCGGGACGCCAGGCGCCGATGCGGGTCAGCTCGGGGTACTTGTCGATGGCGATGCGCCAGCCATGGTCGTCGGTCAGGTGCCAGTGGAACTTGTTGATCTTGTAGGTGGCCAGCAGGTCCAGATATCTCTTGATGTAGGCGGTGTCGAAGAAGTGACGGCTCACGTCCAGGTGCGTGCCGCGGTAGGCGAAACGGGGCACGTCGGTCATCTTCAGGCAGGGTACCTGCAACTCTTTGGCCTCGGCGAGCATGCTGGGATAGCTCAGCTGGCAGAGCGTCCGGAAGGCATAGTAGAGCCCCCGCGTGGTGTTGGCCTTGGCCGTAATGTTGCGTCGGGTGATGACCATGGTGTATCCCTCTTCGCCCAACTTGTCATCAGCCTTGTCGTTGATAGAGAAAAGGATATAATGACCTTTGGAGGGCTTGCCCTCACTCAGGCCGGGCGTGAAGCCGAAATGCTGCTGGAACTGGTCGCGCACATTCTTGGTGAAGGCGGCATCATCCTGTATGTTGTCAAAACAGAGCATCGTCTGTTGGTCAATGGTGAAGTTGCCCCGCTTGGCCTGATATTCGGTAGGCTCGGGGATGACGACCACGGGCAAGGCCTTTTGGCATCCTTGGATCAACAGTGCTCCGAGGACAAGTGCGAAGAGGATCTTAATGGATTTCATTGTTTGTCGATTTAAAGGTTTATTGTTGCAAAGACTCCATCTTTTTCTTGGGCGGGAACAATAGCGATAACACGATGCTCCCCACCAGGATGGTCAGGATGACCGCCAACGATACACCCGTGGAGATGACCGCCTTGTGGGAGATGAAGGGTAGCAGCATCTTGACACCGATGAAGGTGAGCAATACGGCCACACCAACCTTGAGATAGGCGAACTTGTCCATCACACTCTCCAGCATGAAGAACAACGACCGCAAGCCCAGAATGGCGAAGATGTTGGACATGAACACGATATAGGGGTCTTCCGTCACCGAGAAGATGGCGGGGATGGAGTCGAAGGCGAAGATGATGTCGGAGAACTCGATGACGAGCAGCACGATGAAGAGCGGGGTCACCAGCCAGCGACCATCCACCTTGGTGAAGAAGTTGTGGCCGTCGAAGTGGTCGGTGCTGAGCTTCCGCTTGGCGAAGAACCTCACCAGCACATGGTTCTTGACGTCCACCTCTTCTTTCTTGTTGCGCTCTAGGAACATCTTGACACCCGAATAGATCAGGAAGCCGCCGAAGATGAGCAGGATCCAGTGGAACCGCTGTATCAGCGCGGATGCGGTCATGATGAAGATGAGACGCATCACAATGGCGCCAAGAATGCCGAAGAAGAGCACCCGATGATAGTAGGCTTTCTCCACTCCGAACGACATGAAGAGCATGATCATCACGAAGATGTTGTCAATGGAGAGGGTCTCCTCGATAAAGTAGCCCGTGATGTATTCCAAGGAGAGGTTTTTGCGATATTTGACGAGGTTGTCTTGGTAAGCGGCTTCATCAGGGTTGAGGTCGATATGGTCGTGATACTTGGAGGCAACCTCGATGAGCGACTGGTTGTCGTGGATGCCGTGCAGGATCTCACCCTTGTAGCGAATCAACAGGAAGAAAAGCAAGGCTAAAGACACATAGATGGCGGTGGAGCGGGCCGACTCCTTGAAGGTGACCACATGGTCTTTTTTGTGAAAAGCGCCCAAGTCAAGGGCTAACAGCCCAGCAATAAAGATGATGAAGCAGACTAAAAAAATGACCTCGTTCATTATATTGAAAAATTAGGCGGCAAAGATATACTTTTTTCGCATAGGACGTTATAGGATCTCATCGGTGTTTTGAGAGATGATAAAAATCATTAAATCAGGTGCTTATATGCTTGACGGCACCTGTGTGTCGTTATCGGATGACATCTTGCGGGGCTCCTCCGTTTCGCACCGGGTTCGTGCAGTGCTTTGTGGCAAGTGACTCCCGCGGTGCGATGAGGACAGGAGGCGCCGTTCTACCCCAGACTGCACTGCGTTTAGTCTGGGGTTAATAAGATAGTGTCTCTCCGAGACACATTCCCACATGGTTCGGGCAACCTCCTTAGGTTCGGCATTTCGTAAACGCTCGGCACGGAGACATGTGAGATAGAAGCAAAATAGTGCCTCAGGGTGACAGTCTCGGAGAGACTGAATCTTATTAACCCCACACTGCAGTGTGGGGCGGGGCATGGCGTGGGGAGCATCTCGCGGCGCGGGGAGTCCGTGCCAAGATGATGATCCGTGCCGCCGCGAAAGGGAGTGTGTGCCATCAGGTATATAGTTTTCTTAAAATATTGTATTTTTGCGCCCTCGTTGAGAGATTGAAACTTTATTCACAAATAAATATCACAAAAATGAAAAAAACTGCTTTGTTAGTGCTGACCCTTTGTGCCGTATTGATGGGATGCAACCGTGAACCGGAAGATGGACCATCCAAGAAGGAAAGAAAAATGGTGAAGGAAGAGATGACCTGGACGCTGGATTCTGTGCTGGTGGTCTATGATTACCAGACGGATCATGAACAGTCCTTTATGCTTCGCAAAGACGAAGGTCTGATCACATGGTCTTTCACCTTTTATCCGTATACTTATACATTCCCTGCCGAGCTCACTGCCTTCAATGGGATGAGTGGAGATGTGATCAGCTATGCCGAACGTTATTCGGAACCCTATTGCAAATATATCTGCAGCGATGATCAAGGGATTTTCCTTTCAGCGGGATATATGTGCTATTACAATGATATGTTTTGTCTGAGAGGCATGAAGTCCGATGGAATGCTGGAGATGCGTGTCGTGGATGCCAACACCAATTGGAATGAGCCCGTTTGGACAATCACTTTTAATCCGGTGGTGATGGAAGACAATACCATTCAGGAACATCGGGTAGAGTACTACTCCCGAGTGAAGTAATCCCTGTCCCCGATCCAAATAAAATAGCCCTGGCTTGTCTGAGCCAGGGCTATTTTTTTGAGATGACTGTTCTCCTTATTTCTTTCTGAAGAGAGAGATAACGAACAGTAGCACCATGGCGCCGATGACGGCTACGATGAGCTCCCAAAGGAGACCAGCTTTCTGGATGTGCAACAGGCTCATCAGCCAGCCGCCGAGGAAGCCGCCGATGATACCGATGATGATGTTCCAGAGGAGGCCGAAGCCACCGCCTTTCATCAATACGCCAGCTAACCAGCCAGCCACCGCTCCGAGGAGAAGATAAAGTACAATTGACATGATTTTAAGGTTTTGGTTAATAAATTGGTTAAAAAGGGTATACGTTGTGTAAGTTGTCAGTTAGGAGTTAGAAGTTACAAGCTAATGGCTAACGGCTAATAGCCAATGGCCAAAGTTTCCTATTTGAACGCATTCTCGCTCAGTCCTTTGCCGCTGAGGGCCAGGTCTTTCATGTAGCTGGGCACCTCTTTGCCGAGGTACTTGTCCACATAGATCTTGGCGAGATACTGTCCGAGCATGAAGCCGTGGCCGCGCAGGCCGGTGAGCATGCCCACCTCGGGATCCACGATGTAGCGCGGCTCCATGTAGTAGCCGGCCCATACGGCGTGGAAGCCCACGCTGGCGAGGTTCGGGATCCAGTCGGCGAAGACCTCGCTGCAGATCTCGAGGAACTCTTTGCTGTTGTACTTGAGGTTCTGGCGTGCCTCGAAGGCGTCGCAGTCGGGCGAAGCGCAGCCGATGATCTGGCCGGTGTGCAGGAACTGCTGGCCATACACGGCGCTGAAGCCTTTGTAGTGACGGCGGTCGATGATCATGTCCAGCGAGTCGCCCTTGACACCCAAGTTGGGCAGTCTTCTGGTGATGAAGGCCTGGTGCTTGACCGGGTAGAGCTGCGTGTCGATGCCGAGCATGTCGGTGAACTTCTCGGCGCCCCAGCCCATCGCGTTGACGAAGTGGTGGCAGGTGTACTCCACGAACTTCTTGTCGTGGGTGCGCACGAGGGCCACGAACTTGCCGTTGGCCTTGTGGACGGAGAGCAGCTCGCAGTCTTCCATCAAGGTGCCGCCCTTCTCGACGGCGAGGCCGCGGATGTAGTCGATGGTGCGACCCGGCATGGCCTGCCAGCAGTCGTTGGAGATCAACGCGTGGCTATAGACGTTGCTGTCCATGTTCCACAGCGGGGAGATGACCTCACGGAAGTCTTTCTTCTCGATCATGTAGGCGTCCGACCAGGCGCGGGAGGCATCCAATGCCTTGTAGGTAGCCTCGTCGTGTACCAGGTTGACATAGCGGGTCATCTTGAGGTCGATGTTGTGCACCTTCTGTATCTCCTTGAAGATCTCCAGGTTGTGGTTGGCAATGTCGGAGATGTCGGGGTTGGAGAAGGCAGGTCTGCCGCCGCCGATGCAGCGCCAAGAGGAGCCGTGGTCGTAGTTGATGAGCACAGGCTTCATGCCGGCCTCGGCGAAGTATCGGAAGGCACCGCTGCCAGCGATGCCGCCGCCGGCGATGAGCACTTCTGTCTCCTCTTTACGGACATCGTTGCCGGTCTGGAAGACGAAGGTCTCCTTGGACTTGCCGTTATAGACCTCGCCTAGGGTCACCTGGTTGGCCAAAGGTGCGCGCGGCGAGGATTCACCCACCAGCTCGATGCCGTGGGCGCGCAGTACCTGACGGGCACGCGAAACACAACGCTTGCCACGGCACGGACCCATGCCCATGCGCGTGATGTGCTTCAACTCGTCCACCGAGATGTATTTGCGGTCGCCAATGGCCTTGAGGATGGTGTCCAGGTCGACATCCTCACAATGGCAGACGTAGGTCTTGCCGTCCACCTCCTGCAAGGGCTTGAACTCGAGCGGTTTCGGATAACGGTCTTTGAGGATAAAACCGCGGGCAGCAACCAAAGCCTCTCCGCTGATGTCGGTGGCCTTGACGCGCACCACGTCGGTCTTGTTGCTCTTCTTCAGCACCTTCTCGATGACACCCTCGCCCACAGGCTTGCCGTTGTTGTCGATGAGGAACACCTCGGCACCTTCCGTCACTTCGTACTCCACCGGCAGGAAGAGCACGTTCTTGTTGAGGTCGTAGCCGAAGATGGCTAATCCCGGACAGTGGTTGACGCACTGCATACAGCCGATGCACTTGCTGTAGTCAACTGTCGGGGTGGTGTTGGTGCTCGACTTAGTGATGGCGCCCTGTGGGCAGGAGAAGGAGCAGGGGTTGCAGGCGAAGCCGTACAGGCAGTCGAGTTGCACGAACGGCTTGGCAAACATGCGCTCCTGGTCGGGGAGGTTGGGCTTGTCCAGCACTCTGACGGGATGCTGCTGGGAGTCGATATATTGGCGGGAGATGTCAAGATATTCGTCGTAGTTGAAGCGGATGCCGAGGTTCTGGGCCACCTCGTAGGCAGCCTGCTTGCCACGGAGCACGGCGCTGGTGCCCTCGCCGATGCGGACTGCATCGCCACAGCCGTAGGTGTTGAGGCCGAAGACCTGCTTGCCCTTGGTGAGCAGCTGGTCGTCAGGTGTCAGGCCGGTGCAGATGTTGATGATGTCGATGTCATCGATGACCTTCTCGGTGCCCGGGATGGGCTTGAAGTTCTGGCATTCGGCGATGACGGCGCCGGTGATGCCGGTGTGGTCTTCATTGGGGATGGCCTTGAGCAGGATGTGAGAGGTCAGGATGGGGATGCCGAGACGGCGCACGCGGTTGGCCTGCACGGGGAATCCGCCCTCGTGGTCCATGCCCTCGATGATGGCCTTGATGGTGGCGCCGGCCTGCATGCCCTGGTAGGAGGTCAGGTAGCCGATGTTGCCGGCACCGATGGTGAGCACCTTCTTGCCGAGGAGCGTGTGCTCCTGGTTCATCATCTTCTGGAACTCGGCTGCGGTATAGACACCGGGCACGTCGTCATTCTCAAAGGTGGGCATGAAGGGCACGGCACCCGTGGCCACGACCAGATGCTCCGCATCCACGTAGTTGCCCTCCTGGGTGACGATGTTCTTGAGGGCGATGCGCTTGCCTTCGAGGATATCCCACACCGTATTGTTGAGCAGGATGCCGTCGTGATTGTCACCCGCCAGCGTCTTGGCAATGTCGAAACCGCGCATGCCGTCGAATTTCTTCTCTTTCTCGAAGAAGAAGAACTGGTGGGTCTGCATGTTGAACTGTCCGCCGATGGTGGCGTTGTTGTCGATGACCATGTTGGGGATGCCGAGGGCGTTGAGTTGCTCGCGGCAGGCCAGGCCGGCAGGACCCGCGCCGATGATGGCGACGGTGGTCTTGTATATCTTCACCTCTTCCTGCTGGCTCACCTCAGCCACAGGCTGGTTGTCTTTGGGAATTTCCCTCACCTCTTTCACGTTGTCCACCAATGTGATGCAGATACGGCGGATCTTGCCGTCCACCAGCATCTCGCAGGCACCGCACTTGCCGATGCCGCACTCTAGGCTGCGGTTGCGGCCGTCCAGACTGTGACTGTGGATGGGGAAGCCGGCCTGGTGCAAAGCGGCGGCAATCGTCTTGCCCCGCTGCCCACGGACCTTCTGGCCTTCATACAGGAATTCAACCAAATCTTCCTGGGGGATGTCCAGGATAGGGTGTTTTTCAATACGATACATAGTAGTTGTTATTTAAGAATCTAATAAGGTTTTTTTGCAAAATTAAGCCGCAAAAATAAGTTTTATTTTTTTATGATGTTTCGCTTCCGATGAAAAAAAAGTGCAAGAATCACCCGCGCCATGCCCACCCCACACAGCATGGGGTTGTTGAAATTTGCTCCCGCCAGGAGCATTTGCCCTTTGGCAAGTCACAACGCTATGGCCAGCGCCCCGACCATCCTCGCACCGCGGGAGTCACTTGCCACAAGGCTCGGCACGATCCCGGTGCGAAAGGGAGGAACTCTGCGAGATGCTGTCTGCTATTCACACGCTTGTGCCATCCGGTATGTCATCACCCCAAAAAGTTAGGAATGATATCCCCGACGACACAGACTCCCCAACACAACTTCTAACTCTTAACTCTTTATTGCCACGTACTTCTTCTCACGCCAGAACATGAGTCCTCCGCGGAGGCAGAGGAAGACGATGAAGGCGCACCACAGGCCGTGGTTGCCCCAGAAAGGCTGCAGGATGAAGAACAGGATGAAGAAGGCGGCCGTGGCCACAAACATGATGTTGCGCATCCCCTTGGAGGCGGTGGCCCCGATGTAGATGCCGTCGTAGATGAAGGCGGCGAAGCCGGTGAAGGGCACCATGACGGTCCATAAGATGTACTGCATGGCCAACTCTATGACAGGCTGCTTGTTGGTGAGGATGCCGAGCAGCTGCCGTCCCCATAAGGCGTACACGATGGTGAAGAGGGCCGACAGCGCAACGCCCCAGTGCAGCAGGCGGCGCACCACCAGCCGCAAGGACTGCTCGTCGCGCGCCCCCACGAAGCGGCCCACCAGCGACTCGCCTGCATAGGCGAAGCCGTCCATGATGTACGACAACAGGGTGAAGAGCTGCAACAACAAGGTGTTGGCCGCCAGGATCTCATCGCCCATGTCGCCAGAGATGTAGGGGATGAAGGTGAAGACCGCGATGAGGCACAACGAACGCAGGAAGATGTCGGCGTTGACCTTGAAGAAGCGCACCATCTTGTGCCACTGGATGCTGTCGCGCCAACGGATGTGCTTCCAGAGGTCGCCATACTGCACAAACCAGATGATGACGGCAGCTGCAAAGCCGCTGTACTGGGCGATGACGGTGCCCCAGGCGATGCCGGCGATACCATAGTCGAAGACATAGACAAAGAGCAGGCTGCACACGATGTTGACCAGGTTGAGGGCGATGGCGATCCACATTGGCGTCTTGGCATTCTGCATCCCGATGAACCAGCCCTTGAGGACATAGAGTCCCAGCGTGGCCGGCGCCGCCCAGATGCGGACGTAGAAGTAGGTGAGCGTCATCCGGATGGTCTCCTCACTGCTGCGGATCAGCCGCCGGGAGAGCTCGCCGATCGGGTACTGCAGGGCGATGAGCGTGACAGCCACCATGCTGGCGATGGCCAGTCCCTGCACCAGCACGTTGAGGTACTCCTGACGGTCCTGCGCCCCGTAGGCCTGGGCGGTCAGCCCGCTCGTGCCCATGCGCAAGAAGCCGAAGTTCCAATAGACGAGATTGAAGATCATGGTGCCCAGCGCGATGGCCGCAATGCCCCGCGCATCGCTGATGTGACCGATGATGGCCACGTCCACCATGCCTAACAGGGGTACCGTGATGTTGGTGATGATGCTAGGAATCGCTAAACGCAGAATCTCCTTGTTCAGATTCATAGGCTAGTATTCCCGGATGAAAGGGTTGACATACCATTGGCCGTCGCGATGGTCCAGAAAGACCGGCACATCCATCTCCCGGATGTTGTTGTTGCGTATCAGGTTGACGATGACAATGGCATGTTCCTTGTCGGTCAGAAGGCTGTCTTTGACGATCTCATGAGAGCGGATGTTGGTGCCGAAATACTCCAGCATGGCGTTGATGGCCATCTCCTGGGAGTCGGCATCTTTCGACAAGCCGCAATAGACCGAGGCGTGCTCGTAATCCTGTTTTTCCAAGCAGGTAAGGAATTTGTCCGCCGTTTTTCTGCTGCCTAAACCGCAAGATGTGCCCAAACACAAGAGCACAATGAAACCGATGAATATTGTTATTTTTCTCATAATCAAGTAGATGATAGTAAACGGACAGGTGAAGCCGTCCCGATTTGAAATAGGCGGCAAAAATAATATTTATTCAGGATTCCCGAAAGCCAAAATACTATTTTTTAGGAATCGGCTACCTGATGGCACAGACACCCCTTTCGCGGCGGGCAAGCCACGGTTCAAAGTTCAAGCTCCCATCCTAACGAAATTTTGTGTATCTTTGCGGCTCATAAAAATTATTAGGAATATGTCGTTAGAACAACGTATCAATGAAGACATTAAGGCGGCGATGCTGGCTCGCGAGTCGCAGAAGCTGAACGCCCTCAGGGCGGTCAAGTCTGCCATCCTGCTGGCCAAGACCCAGAAGGGTGGGGGCAGCGAACTGAACGAAGAGGCTGAAATCAAGATCCTCAAACAGCTGGTCAAGCAGCGCCAGGACTCTGCTGAGATGTATCAGCAACAGAACCGTCAGGACCTCTACGACGAGGAACATTTCCAGATGGAGATCATCCAGGCCTATCTGCCGCAGATGCCCTCCGAGGAGGAAATCGAGAAGGTGGTGCGCCAGATCATTGCCGACACGGGCAGCTCTTCCATGAAGGATATGGGTAAGGTGATGGGCACGGCCTCGAAGACCTTCGCCGGCAAGGCCGACAATAAGGTGGTCTCCGATTTGGTGAAACGTCTCCTCTCCCAGCAATAGTTATGAAATATTACCTGATTGCTGGCGAGGCCTCCGGTGACCTGCATGCCTCCAACCTGATGAAGGCGCTGAAAATTCGCGACCCTCAAGCGGAGTTCCGCTTCTGGGGCGGTGACCTGATGGCTGCCGTGGGCGGCACCCCCGTGAAGCACTACAAGGATATCTCCTTCATGGGCTTCTGGGAGGTCTTCGTGCATCTGAAGACGATCCTGGGCCTCCTGCGCTTCTGCAAGGAGGATATCTTTCAATATGCCCCCGATGCGCTGGTGCTGGTCGATTACCCGGGCTTCAACCTGCGTGTGGCCAAATTCGCCAAGCAACATCAGATCCCAGTCTTCTACTATATCTCCCCGCAGATATGGGCCTGGAAGAAAGGCCGCATCCGTACCATCAAGAAGAATGTGGACGAGATGATGGTGATCCTGCCCTTTGAGGAGGCTTTCTATGCCAAGAATGGCATGAAGGTCCATTATGTGGGCCATCCTTTGCTGGATGCTGTCACACACGAAGTGCGCGAGAGCGAGGAGGTTCGGGATTTCAGGACCGACAACCGTCTGGACGGACGGGAGATCATCGCTCTGCTGCCCGGCAGTCGCAAGCAGGAGATCACCGCCCTGCTGCCTCAGATGCTGACGCTGGTGCCGCTCTTCCCGCAGTACCAGTTTGTGGTCTCTACCGTCAGCTGGCAGCCGAAGAGCCTCTATGACCAGCTCATGAAAGATGCTCCCGTGACGCGCATTGCCGGCTCCGTATATCCGCTGTTGGCCAATGCCAAGGCCGCCGTGGTGACCTCCGGCACCGCCACCCTGGAGACCGCCCTCTTCGGGGTCCCTCAGGTGGTCTGCTACGCCGGCAGCGAGGTCTCCTATATCATCGCCAAGCAGCTCGTCAAGGGCATCCATTTTATCTCCTTGCCGAACCTGATTGCCGACAAGCAGATCGTGAAAGAGCTGATCCAGCACGACTTCGACACCCGCCATCTGGAGGAGGAGTTGCGGAAGATCACGGAGGATGAGCAACATGTGCGGCAGGTTAAGGAGGATTATCAGGCCCTCTGTGCCTTGTTGGGCGATGGTTCCGCCTCTGAAAAGGCGGCGGAAGTCATAGCCGGCTACTTTCAGAATGATGAAGTGGGAAAAGTAAAGTAGGGTGGGGAACCAAGATTTTTGATTTTTTTATCGTTATAATGCAATAAAATAAATTGTTATTCGTCTTATACTAGTGTTTTGAAAAATACGTCTATGAAAAAGATACTGACCATCCTCTTTCTGCTGATGCCCTGGGTGGGGCTGATGGCGCAGAACTATATCATCATGGGATCCTCGGCAGCCTATACCCAGATTGGCGAGGACCCAATGTATTTTTACGATCCCGGTGGCACGGCAGCCCATCCGGGCGACAATGCCCATCCGCAGGGTTATTTCGCAACCGGTATCCGTGACACGATGAGGCTGAAGACAAATGTGACCGGCTCGCAGCTCTATGCCTACTTCGAGACCTTCAGCATGGGTGCGCACGACACCCTGTTCATCTATGACGGTGAGGATGTGACGGCCCCGTTGATCGGTACATACTCTCTGGTGAACGATCCGGGCGAGATTTTGGCCACTGGTCGCTCCCTGACCTTCGTGTTTCACTCGGACGATGTGGACGACTATGCCGAGCTGAGCGAGGGCTGGATAGCACGCGTGTATGCCTATATCACGAATCCTCAAAACTGCCTGATGTCCACGGGTATGACCTATGTGACCTGTAATGCCAAGTTCTACGATGAGGGAGGCCCTACCGGCAATATGCAGTCCACCAGCGGTACCTCCTGGTGCGAATTTTCTTCTCCTGTCGGTTCGCATATCCAAATGTCGTTTACCCAGTTCTCCGTGAATGGTGTCATGAAGATTTATGATGGACAGTATTATGACAACAACAAACGCTTGATCGGCCAGTTCTGCACTTCCACGCTAAATGCTACTACCAACAATCGTCCCCCGCTCATTATTTCCAGTGGATCCACCATCACTATCGAATATGTGGCCGCATCCGGAGACCAGAACAAAGCGGGATGGGCCGCGGATGTGACCTGCTTGTCTGAATTGTTTGAGTCTCCCGAAGGCTCTGCATGTCCTGACATTGATATCACGGCTGCCGACACCTCAGTTTCTTACATCGAGTATGACTGTGATCAGCCGGTCACGATTCTGAAGGCGGAAGTGGTGGCTACCGGTCCCTATTCCTATGACTATACTGTGGAAAGCATTCCCTTCTCCAGCATGATTTTCCCATTCTCCATGGGAACCAGCCTTGGGGCCTCTGTTGACGATGACTGGATTAATATGGCGGGTACTGCCCTCCCTTTCCACTTTGCCTTCTTCGGTCAGATTTATGACCGTGTGTGGCCGGGAGCGAACGGACTTATCTCCATGACACAACCCAGTAGTATGTCTTGTGCTTATTCCTATCCCCAACCTCCAGCCTCGCCCCCTTATTCACAGGTTCCTTATAAATATGCCAATTGTATCTATGGTGTTTATGAAGATATTCACCCGGGCGGCGCTTCCCATTATTTGCCAGGTGGCGCTATCAGGGTAGGCGTACAAGGCGATCCTCCCTGCCGCGCGTTTGTCTTTAACTATGATGGCGTCGTCTTGTTCCCTGCTTCTTCATATTCCAGTAATCCGGCTATGTTTAATACCTACCAAATGGTCATCTATGAGGGAACTAATATTATCGATGTTTATGTGAAACATAGAAATTGTTGCGCCTCCACAAACACCTCTAACCATGAAGGAATCATTGGCCTTCAAAACAAGACCTCATCCCAGATCCTGATAGCGCCGGGACGTGGAATGACCGGCTGGACAGTGCTTGAGAACAGTGCCAATCCTTCTGAGGGTTGGCGATTCACTCCCATCACGCCGCTGGATCCGGATGGCACCATCACTTGGTATCGCAACTCTGTCCATCCCGACAGTATCGTGGGTCACAACTTCCGTCAGGTGGTCAGCCCCTTGGTGACTACCAGCTACATTGCAGTCTATCACTATACCAATGCCGGTGGCGACGTTTTT
>JAFYEU010000039.1 GCA_017544105.1 Bacteroidales bacterium | reverse complement strand
CGAAAAACAGCTGAAAGAGTTCGGTGAGCAGGTGCCTGCTGACGACAAAGCCAAGATTGAGGCTGCTGCCGCCAAGCTGAAGACGGCGCACGACAACAAGGATTTCGCCGCGATCGATGCTGCTACTGCTGAATTGCAGAGCGCATGGCAGGCCGCTTCCGCCAAGATGTACCAGCAGAATGGCGGTGCCCAACAGCCCGGTGCCGACTTCAACGGCGGCTTCAACCAGCAAGCCGGTGCCCAAGGCCCTCAAGGCGGTGCCAACAAAGGCAACGACTCCGAAGTCCAAGATGTGGATTTTGAGGAAGTCAAATAAGATACCCTCTAACACATAATCAGAAAAAGGTGCTGACCACAAATCAGCACCTTTTTTTGTCCCCGACATTTTCTTCCATCGGTAATCAATTATTTTATAAATTTGCAGCGCTGTATTTTGGAAGATGGTTTTAGACAAGAGAGATTGGGAAATACAGAGGGTAAAGATGATTATTAACAAAACAATCAACAAGATGGCATATCATTTTAAAAATCTGGTTTTTGAAGGTGGTGGCGTGAAGGGCATTGCCTATGTGGGCGCGTTGGAAGTACTCGAGAGTAGGGGAATCCTGCAGAATGTGGAAAGAGTGGCGGGCACGTCCGCCGGCGCCATGATGGCCGTCCTGATAGGCATGCGCTATTCCGCTGAAGAGGTACGCGACATCCTTTGGAAACTGAATTTCAGGGATTTCATGGACGACAGTGTCGGCATCGTGCGTGACACCAAACGTCTGATGAATGAGTATGGCTGGTATCAGGGATACTATTTCAGGAACCTGATAGCCAGTTTTATCCAACGGAAAACCGGCAATGGGGAGGCTACATTTGAAGATATAGCCAACACTCACCAGTATCGGGATATCTACTTGGTGGGGGCAGACCTGACGACAGGTCTTTCCAAGATGTACAGCGCCCGGCTCACGCCCAAGGTGAAAGTGGCGGATGCCGCCCGCGTCTCCATGTCTATCCCTCTCTTCTTCGCTGCCAAGAGAGACGAGAAGAATCACCATGTACTGGTGGATGGCGGACTCTTGGACAACTACAGCATCAAGATCTTCGACCAGGTTTCCTATTTGACGGACAGAAACCAAGCCCGTCGGACCGATTATTACGAGAAAATCAATGAGATGTTGCGGTCGCAGAGGAGCCTGACTGTCAACGAGTATGTCTATAACAAAGAGACGCTAGGCTTCCGGCTGGATGCGAAGGAGGAGATCGCCATGTACCTCGGCCAGGGCTCCGCACCCTGCAAGAAAATTGACGACTTTTTCTCCTATACCAAGGCACTCGTGGCTACGCTGATCGATTCCCAAAACAACACCCATCTGCACAGCGACGACTGGCAGCGTACGGTCTATATCGACACGCTTGGTGTCGGAGCCGTGGACTTTGACATCGACGAGACGATGAAGAAGGAGTTGGTGCGTTCCGGGAAGACCTACGCGGAAGCCTATCTGGAATGGTATGACAATGACGAGGTGAAAGCCAATAAATAGTGTCTCTTATAATTTTGATGAAAATATATGTTGGAGAATAGAGCATATCAGTTTTTAGAGCGTTATCGCGAGATCGAGGAATGGGTGGCCGACAATCTGAATATCCAGGATATGAGAGAGCTGGAACAGATTCCGCGCTATCATAACATCCGAAGCAACTTGGCCTTTTGCAGGACCTTGCGCAATCTGCTCTCCCATCGCGACTGGTCGAAGGGCGGGCAGGATCTGGTGGTGGTGACCGATGCCGCCCTGAAACAGGTCAACACGCTGTATTACTCGCTGAACCCGCAGACCCTGATGCGGCTGGCGATTCCCAAGAGCCGTATCTTCTCACCGTCCTGGCACGATTCTGTCCTCTCAGCCATGAAGGTGATGGTGCACAACGACTATTCCTATGTCCCTGTGATGGATGGATACAGTGTGGAGGGGGTCTTCAGTGCGAAGGTCGTCATGCGCTATCTGTCCGAGGAATCGAAGCCTACCATAGGGGAACAGCTGACGTTTCAGGAACTGAAGCCTTACCTTACCAATCAGCAGGACGAATGGCGGAAGTATGACTTCATCAGTGCGGATGCCACGCTGGAAGATGCCTCGCGCAAGTTTCAGGCTTCCCGCGACCATCGACATCGTCCCGATGTGCTCTTTATTACCGACAATGGCCGTCATGACGGCAAGCTGCTGGCCATGATTACCCCACAGAATCTTGTGGGCGTGTGATTGTTTGTTTTTTTATGTACATATGCCTTTTCATTTATTAAAACAATATCGCTATGAAAATACCTGCTTCTGAACTGCCTAAACAGCCCGATGGGGCCATATATCACATGAATCTGCATGCCGACGAGCTGGCTGACAACATCATCCTGGTGGGTGATCCGGGACGTGTGAAGATGTTTTCCAATCTTTTTGATACGATCGAGGTGGAACGCCAAAACCGGGAACTGGTGACCCACACGGGTCTCTACCATGGCAAGCGCATCTCGGTGATCTCCACGGGCATGGGCACCGACAATATCGATATCGTTCTGAATGAGCTGGACGCGCTGGCCAACATCGATTTGGCAACCAACGAGGTGCTTCCTGAACATAGGACGTTGAAGATGGTGCGCGTTGGCACCTCCGGGGCCTTGCAGCCTGACATAGAGGTGGGCACGCCGGTAGCCTCCGCCTTTGGCTTGGGCATCGACGGGGTGCTCCAGTACTATGATGCCACCGGCTGTATCCGGGAGGATATGGTGCAGGCTTTCATGGAGCAGACTTCCTGGAACGACCGGCTGCCGCGCCCTTATTGCACGCCGGCATCTCCTGACTTGCTGAAAAGGGTGGCCCACGACATACGCCAGGGTGTCACCATCAGCGCCCCCGGCTTCTTCGGCCCTCAAGGCCGCCAGGTGCGTGCCAAGTTGATGTACCCGGAGCTGAACCACGCTATTGAAGCCTTTCAGTTTGAAGGCAACAAGGTGACCAATATGGAGATGGAGTGCTCGGCCATCTATGGCCTCAGTCATGTGCTCGGCCATCAGGCCCTGACCGTCTGCCTCATCATCGCCAACCGTGTCACAGGCCGGTTCTTAGACTCCTACCACGATCAGATGGAAGAGTTGGGACGTATGGTCATGGATAGAATATGACCAGAGGCACGATCCTATAGGAAGACGATCTCCTTGAAGCCGCAGACGACCTCTTCACCATCGCGTTTGCGTAATCTCAACTGCCCATAGTCATCCACTCCCGTGATGGCAGCCTCGCACTGCTCGCCACGGACCAGGTAGGGTTTGTATTCGCCCAGCTGGTACAACTGTTGGGTGTAAGCCTCGTTTTGGGCAATGGGGGTGTTCCAATCAAAAGTGTCGAAGCTGTGGCGTAGATACTGCCAGTAGCTGGCTGTGAGCGCGTCCACCGGGAAGGTCTTGCCCGTTTCCAGGTAGAGGCTGGTGGGGTGGGGAATCTCCTCGGGAAAATGGTCCTGGTTGATGTTGATGCCGATGCCCGCGATGGTGTAGTCCAGACGGTCGCCGCGCAGGTGGTGCTCGATGAGGATGCCGGCAATCTTGTGCCCGCGGACATAGATGTCGTTGGGCCACTTGATGGCTACCTCGGGGAGATAGTCTAACAGGAACTGCCGTGTGGCGAGGGCGAAGTACTGGTTGAAGAGGAACTGCCGTGCTGCCTCGGTCCTGGGCGTAAAATAGACCGATAGCAGGATGTTCTTTCCCCGGTCACTGAACCAGCGATTGCTGCCCATGCCATGCCCCTCGGCTTGATAGTCGGTACAGATGGCGGTGAACGGCTGAAATGTGATGCCGCGCGCTTGGCTGTCTGCCACCTCCTGGGTCAGCCAGCGGTTGGTGGATGCGATGTCGGGGATGAATTGCAATACAGGGTCGGTCATGTCAGGATCATTGAGTTGGCGAAAATAACATTTTTTAGCAGTCTTCATTTTGTTTTCGTAAAAATTATATCTTTGCCACCTAATTTTTTGGAAGATGAAAAAACTCAGAATATTGTCATTCATGGTGTTGGCAGTAATGGCCTTCATCTCTTGCGAAGACGAGACGAATACTTATGTCAACCAGCTTTATACCAATGCCCAGAAGATTGGAGCCATCAAGACCTGCCTGAATTGCTCGGTGGACAGTGCCGTGTCGCACCTTTGTGTGGTTGACGGCTTCTATGCCTACAAGGATGCTGCCTATCGGATCGATTTCAGCAGAATGCAAAGCTCTATCTTTGACACGCTGGCCAATCATAACTATGGCTATCTGAAGGACTCCCTGATCCTGAGAGCCAACCGCCTGGCCGAGAGCTGCGGCGCCAATGTATCCTCCTCCTTCAAGGATGCTGTCACCAACCTTTCGATCGATAATCCTGACATAATCTTCTATGGGGAGTCTGGAACTATCACTGACTATCTTAAATCTACCGAGTATGACAACATCAGGAACGCTTTGCAAGCGCCGGTGGCTATCCGTATGGACCTGTTCAACGTCTCTACCATCTGGAACGAGATGCTGCTCCTGTATCGCAATTATAATCCGAATCCTGTCACCGTGGATCTTCAAAACCAGATTGTCACCAGTATGATGGAGGGTATCTTTGAGGAGATGCGCATTGAGGAGAGACTCATCCGCACAGATTCCACGCATCGGGTGGAGGGAGACTCCATCCTAGGCTTATAGTTCACTAGGTTAAGGTCATGAAAAAGATTCTCTTTCTCGTTTGGGTGGCTGTGATGTTTTTGTCGTCATCCTGTGCCACGATGGACCATTGGTTGTATGGGGCATCTGACTATTTTATTCGGGAAGATGACACCCCCACCGACAGTGAGATCTATTGGGATGATTTTGATTGGGACCTCTGGGCCGAAGAGTATGAGTACGACTGATGTCGTGCTTTTTTTTTATTCAAAAATCAGGGTGTCCACTTTGGAGGCGAAGCCGGACCAATTGCCCAGGACGTTCTCGCCGATGATGTTGGATGAGACTGGGGCGGGGTTGGTGAACGGGTTGGAGCCAAAGATGGCATCGGTTCCGCCAGTGATCAGGAAGCGGTAGGTATCATGGTCTATCAGGCTGTGCCGCACATAGATGGTGTCGCCATGGGTGTAGTTAAGGCTGAAATAGGCCCTGCGGATGGTGTCATTGTCCATGGTGGGCATCAGGAAGGAGGAGACGCCGGCACGCAGAATCTCGAAGTTGAAGGTCTGTCCGTTAAAGGTCTGGTCGTCGAAGGCCAAGGGGAGTGTATAGATCCACAGTCGGTCGGTGAAAAGTTTGTTACGTACCTTGACGGAGAAGGAGTAGTAGTTGTCTTCGGCCGGGTTGTCAGTTAGCAGGCAGCGCACATTGCCTCTTTGGGAGTTCAGTTCGCCCATCGTATAGGCGGTGTCGATCCAAAGGCTGTCGAGGTCGAAGGTGTGGGGAATGGTGGTGTGTGCCGTGTAGGTGGTGTCGTGATAGATGACTGTCAGCGTATAGCCCATCTGCTCGCGCCCGCGCAGGGTGGGGCTCACAAAGGCCATGTAGTAGGGCGATTCCCCGTAGAACTGGAACATCAGCTGTTCGCGTTCCCCATCGTCGGCCGTAACCCACACCTCGGCATCGCGGACCAGCACATCCTGCATGATGGTTTCAATGCTGATCTCTGAGAAAAAGGGAATGCTCTTGGAGAGGACCACCATGGCTGGCTGTCCATTCTCGATGGTGCCCTCAATCACCAACTTGGAGGTGTAGTCGGGCAACTCCACGTCAATTTCCGTCTGGCAACCTGCACAGAGGATGGTGAGCACACATATTATATAGTATCCTAGTTTTTGCATAGCCATTAGAATTTAAAGTTCCAGGTGATGGACGGTATGATGGGGAAAAGACTCATCTGGTATGCCTGCGTCTCCATGGTGAAGTTGGGATCCTCCGGCGAGAAGTTGGCATTGGTGCTGGTCTCAAAGAAGATGAAGAACGGATTCTTGCGGTTGTAGACGTTATAGACAGAGAAGTTGAGGCCGGTTTCCCATTTGCGGGTCTTCTTGATGGTCCAGTCAAGAGAGAGGTCGAGGCGGTGGTAGGGCTTGATGCGGAACTCATTGCGCCCGCTATATTCGGTGATGTAGGACCCCATGTAGAAGTAGTAGCCTACGGGGATGGTCATCGTGTTGCCAGTCTGATAGACCCAGAGGGCGGAGACGCTCAGCTTGTTGCGGATGATCTCGTAGCAGATGTTGATGGAGACATCGTGACGGCGGTCGTATTTGGCCCAGAAGGGCTTGCCGCCATTGAGATCGTCAAACTGCCGGCGGGTAAACCCTAGCGTGTAGCCGATGAAGCCCGTGAAACGGCCGCGGGTCTTGCGGATAAAGAACTCGGCCCCGGTGGCCCAGCCTTTGCCAAAGACATACAGCTGGTCAGGGTTGACGGTGACAAAGCTGAAGTCAAGGCCGTCTCGATATTCGGCCAGGTTGTACATCTGCTTATAGTAGAGGTCGATGTAGGTCTCGAACATGTTTTGGTGGAAGTTGCGGAACACGCCGAGGGAGACCTGCCATACTGTCTGCGGCTTCAGGATGTCGGTGGAGGGCATCCACACGTCTGTTGGCAGCGAGATGCTGGCGATGGAGATCTGATGCAGGAACTGGTAGTTGAGGGTGGCCGATACCTTGATGGAGGTCAGGGAGTCGAGCAGGAAACGGGCGGAGAAGCGTGGCTCCACCTTGTTGTACTGGTGGATGGTCTGTCCAGGACGATACATGATGGAGTCGGCCACATGGCCGAGGTCGTCGAGGATATAGCGGGTGAAAGCCCCGAGATGGGTGAAGTTGGTGTAGCGTGCGCCCATGTTGAGTTTCAGCCAGGGGACAGGGTCGTATTCGGTGTGGACGAAGAGACTCAGCTCGTTGGCGAGGTAGGGTTGCACCTTCGGCAGGGAGAAGTCGAAGCCCGTGCCGGCCTGCACGGCATACTGGCCCGGATGGCACACGTGGAAGATGTTGTGCACGCCGGTCTTGATGGTGAGCTTCGGGATGGGCAGGATGGTGAGCTCGCTCTTCAGCGAGTAGTCGCGGATGCCGGAGGAGAGTTTGAACTCATAGACGTCCAGGCGCATCTCCGTGCCGAAGTCGTAGTAGCTGAAGGTGGCAGAGGTGTTGAGGAACAGCTTGTTGCTGATGATATAGTTCCATCGGGCGGAGGCGGCGGCATTACGCCAGTTGAAGATAGCCTTGGTCTGTTGCGAGCCCGACTGGAAGCCATAGACGTCGCTGCCGTAGTAGGCGCCGAAGTAGAGGCGGTGTTTGTTGTTGATGACGACGTTGAATTTGGCGTTCAGGTCGTAGAAGTAAAAGTCCATGCCCTTCAGCGGGGATTTGGGCTTGAGGAAAGGCTGTATGATCCAGTCGGCATAGGTGCGGCGGGCAGAGATGAGGAAGGAGGCCTTCTCTTTCTTGAAAGGGCCCTGCACGGTGAGGTGGGAGAAGATGAGGCCGATGCCGCCGTCCACCTCGTAGCGCTTCATGTTGCCCTCTTTCTGGGTGACGTTGAGGATGGAGGCCGCGCGTCCCCCGTAGTTGGCCGGCATGCCCGACTTGATCATCTCGATGTTCTTGACGGCATCTGCATTGAAGATGGAGAAGAAGCCGAAGAGGTGACCGCTGTTGTAGATGGTAGCCTCGTCGAGCATGATGAGGTTCTGGTCGGTGCCGCCGCCGCGCACGTAGTAGCCGCTGTTGCCCTCGCCGCCCGACTGCACGCCCGGCAGCAGCTGGATGGAGCGGATGATGTCGGCTTCACCCATCAGGGCCGGCAACGCTTTGATGGTCTCAATCTTCATCTCCATACGTCCCACATCGGCACTCTCCACATTGCGGTTGGTGCGCTCCCCCGTAATCACGACCTCCTCGCCCAAGATGGCATCAGGAACCAAGTCGAAGTCCAACCGTTGGCTCTTGCGCAAGTCCAGAACCTGCTTGTGCTCCCGGAAAGACATATAGCTGGCGGTGACCTCGTAGGTGCCGGCAGGGACGGTGATGGAGTAGAATCCCGCCTGATTGGTGATGCCGCCATCTACCACCTTGTGATGCACGGTGTCGGAGAGCAGGATGTAAGCGCCGAAGAGCGTCTCCCCATTAGAGTCGTCTTTCACGGTGCCCGACAAGGTGACGTTCTGTGCCATGACAGATAGGAAGCTTATACAAAGCAAGATGGATGATATGATGGCCCGAAGGGGATGGGTGTTCATAGGTCTTGTGTCGTGGTGAAAAATGAAGGCTGCAAAGATAGAGTTTTTTTCTTACTTTTGCTCTTTCAATAGCAAGCTATGGCCGTTCAAGTGTTACACAGGGTCATCCCGATCTTCATCCCGCAGCGGGCCTGTCCGTTCCGCTGTTCTTACTGCAATCAGTTTGCGATAGCGGGGCAGGGGAGTGTGCCCACGCCCGAGGAGGCGAAGCGGATTGTGGAGACGCATCTGGCCACGATGCCGATGGAGGCACATGTGCGCATTGCCTTCTTCGGGGGCAGCTTCACGGGGATGCCGTTGGAAGAGCAGGAGGCATACCTGAAGGTGACGGAGCCCTATGTCCGCAGTGGCCGTGTGGATGGGGTGCAGCTCTCCACTCGGCCCGACTACATCACGCGGGAGGTCTTGCAGTTGTTGCAGCGCTATCAGGTGACCCTCATAGAGCTAGGGGCGCAGTCGTTGGACGACGAGGTGCTCCGGAATGCGCGGCGCGGCCACACCGTAGCACAGGTCAGGGAGGCCTCGCGGATGATCACGGAGTCGGGCTTCTCGTTGGGCTTGCAGATGATGATCGGACTGCCGGGGGACACCAAGGAGAAAGCCCTGCGCACGGCGGAGACCATCGTGGCGTTGGGTGCCTCCTGCACCCGGATTTATCCCACCTTGGTGGTCAAGGACACGCTCTTGGCAGCACAATACCGACAAGGACAATATCAGCCGTTGGACCTCGAGACGGCGGTGGAGTGGTGCAAAGAGCTGTATCGCTATTTTGTGGGACATGGGGTTACGATACTCAGGATGGGGCTTCATCCATCGGAAGGGTTACTCAAAGGCACCGACTATCTGGCGGGTCCTTTCCATGTGTCGTTCAAAGAGCTGGTGCTGACGGCCTTGTGGCGCGACCGTATCGCAGAGGCCGTGGCGGTGCATGACGGACCGGTGGTGCTGAAGGTACCCGCCCAGGAGATCAACTATGCGATAGGGTACGCCTCCGCCAACAAGAAAGCATTTCCCCAGGTGAGGTTTGAGGTGGAAGGGTAGGAAGGAACAATTCTCATGATGCTGCAGGATTGTTTTTTGTGCTTTATGATGAAATCATATCCTAATTTTTTGTATTTTTGTAGCGAAAATAATACTGAAAGAATGCATGGTTAACTGCAAGGGAATCAATGGTGGCAATGCTGTTTTGGTTCCTTGACAATAGAAAGATAAGAACTGATGATTACGAAACAAGCCTTGGGCAACCTTCTTTTCGGCATGGCCGACATCCTTCGCGACAAGGTGGAGGACTACAAGTCGTATATTCTCTCATTGCTGTTTTTCAAACGTCTTTCCGACAATTACCAATGGGAGATTGAACACGAGAAAGAACAGTTTATAATTGACTACGTGCGGGAGCCTTCGCCACGTGAACTGGAAGTGATTGCCAAGAAAAAGCATGACTTCACAATCCCTGACGGCTGCTTTTGGGATGATGTGCGCTTGGCTCCTATCGACAAAAAAAACGAGAAATTG
>JAFYEU010000038.1 GCA_017544105.1 Bacteroidales bacterium | reverse complement strand
GTGCAGTGCGAGTATTTCGCGCTGGAAGGATTGGGCAAGTTGCTGAATACCATCCGCATTGTGCAGACCAACATGAACCCGTCGCTCTCTATTGAGGGGATCCTGCTGACCATGTACACGGCCCGCATCAAGTCGTCCAACGCGGTTGTCGATGATGTGCGCCTGCACTGCAAAGACCTCGTCTTCGACACGATCATCTCGCGCAATGTGCGCCTGAGCGAGGCGCCCAGCTACGGCAAGCCCATCGTCCTGTACGATGTGAAGTCCACTGGCTTCCGCAACTATATCAACCTGGCCACAGAATTCCTGAATAAAAACGGATATACCATTTAAGACCATCTATGAGCAAGACAGAAAAACCGAAAGGCAGAGGCTTGGAAGCCATATTGGGAGGTGTGACCATCCCGACGGGACAGCAGAGTCCGGCCCGCACGGGCGGGAACAGCTATCTGAGGATAGACTCCATTGACGTGAATCCCTTCCAGCCCAGAACCCAGTTTGATGAGGAGGCGTTGGAAGGCTTGGCGCAGTCTATCAAGACCTACGGGCTGATACAGCCGGTGACCGTCCGTCCCGTGGAGGGCGGCCGTTATCAGCTGATCTCCGGCGAGCGCCGCTACCGTGCCGCCAAGATGGCTGGGCTGACCGAAATCCCCGCCTTCGTCCGCACCGTTGACGACATGCAGTCGGTACAGATGGCCTTGGTGGAGAACATCCAGCGTACCGACCTGAACCCTATCGAGGTGGCCATGAGCTATCAGATGCTCATCGACGAGTGCAACTTAAAACAGGAGGAGTTGAGCGAGAAGGTCGGCAAAGACCGCAGCACCATCTCCAACTACCTGCGTCTGCTGCGCCTCTCCACCCCCGCCCAGATCGCCGTCCGCGACAACCAGATCTCCATGGGCCACGCCCTTCCGCTGGTGGCCCTCGAGGATGAAGCTCTCCAGCAGAAGGTGATCCGCCAGATCGTGAATGAGAAGCTCTCTGTCCGCCAGACCGAGATGGTGGTCAAGAAACTGCGCAATGAGCTCGAGCCCGCCAAGCCGAAGGTGAAGATCACCCTCTCCGACGAGGTCCGCGCTTTCCAGACCGCATTTGCCAAGAAGCTGAATGCCAAGGTCAAGATCAAAAAAGACATCACCGGAAAAGGCTCCATTACTATCCCCTTCACCTCTGACGAAGAACTTCGGAATATCATCCGCCAGCTACAATAAAACGACCGATGCCACGTTTGTAAGAGGTATGAACATCAAATGCTGGATATTGTCGGTCCTCTGCGGTCTGTTGACGCTCTCACTCTCTGCTCAAGAGGTGGAGACCAACACAGACATCACCCGTGTCTCCGCTAAGGATTCTGTCAAGGTCAGCAAGCATTCGCCCACCACGGCCATGCTCTGTTCCATCATTCCCGGTGGCGGCCAGATCTACAACAAGAAATATTGGAAGATCCCCATCGTATATGGTGCCTTGGGCGCTTCGAGCTTCTTCATCTGGCACTCCGCCCACAAGATGAAAGTCTATAGTGATGAGTTCATCTACCGCCGTGACGGCATCGTGACAATGCAGAACTTCACCCTCTCCCAGTTCAGTGATGAGAACCTGCTGCAGATGAAGAACAACCAGCGGCGCAACATGGAGATCTCCATAGGCGTGACGGCCATCTTGTATGTGCTCAACATCATCGACGCCATGGTGGATGCCCATCTGTACTATTTTGATGTCTCCGACGACCTCAGCCTGCGTTGGCAGCCTGCCGTCCTGCAGAATTACCGTGGCCCCGACTACGCTTTCGGGCTGAGTTTGCAGTTACAGTGGAGATAGTTTAACCAGGATTGATATGAAAGAGAAGATACAATTTGCAATATTAGGCTACGGCAAGATGGGCAGGATGGTGGAGTCCATGCTGCTCGATTCCGGCTATGAGGTGGTCGCCGTCATCGACAACGAGGAGGACTGGCAGGCTAAGATAGACTCTTTCCGCACGGCCGATGTGGCCATCGACTTCTCCATGCCTTCGGTGGCGGTGGCCAACATGCTGCGCGCTTTCGAGTGCCGCGTGCCCATTGTTGTGGGCACCACGGGCTGGTACGACCGGCTGGATGAGATCGTCGCCAAGGCCAAGGCGTGCGGCGCCTCGCTGGTCTATGGCACCAACTTCAGCATCGGGGTTCACCTCTTCAACAAGATGAGCCAGTGGCTGGCCTCCGAGATGAGTCGCTATCCCCAATACACGGTCCAGATTGAGGAGACGCACCACACGGCCAAGAAGGACGCCCCCAGTGGCACGGCCATCACCTTGGCGCAGGGCATCATCGCCCATCATCCCGCCTATACGGGATGGCAGCTCACCGACGGCACGCTCGTCGCCCCCTCTGACATCCCCGTGCAGGCGCACCGCGTCGGCGAGGTCGCCGGCATCCACCAGATACAATGGTGCTCCCCCGAGGATGAGATCACCCTCACCCATAACGCCCACGGCCGTCAAGGATTCGCCGCCGGCGCCATCCGCACCGCCCTCTGGCTTGTCCAACACCCCGGCACCGTGTGCCCCTTCTCCGAAACCCTGGATTGATCATTCGCTTAAAACCTATATAACATTATGTTTATATCAAAAATCGCCCTCTGTATCATCTGTGTCATCTGCCTCATAGGCACCCTCGTGGGCCTCTGGGGAATCTTCCGCAAGGCAGGCATCGCCCCGTGGAAGTCCTTGATACCTTTCTATAACGTATGGCTCTGGATTACCCAGGTCATCCGCAAAAAATGGTGGTGGATGCTGCTCTTCCTCATCCCCTTCCTCAACATCTTCATGTTCTTCTATATCATCTGGGAGACCATCCATCATTTCAACAAGAACGGCTACGGCGCCTTGATCCTCGGCACGCTCTTCTTCTTCGTCTATCTGCCCTATCTCGGCTTCTCCCGCAAGGAACAGTATATCACAGAGCTGCCCGAGTGGAAGAAGAGCAGCGCCCGCTCCTGGGGCGACGCCCTCATCTTCGCCGTTGCATTGGCCTATATCATCCGCCTCTGCTGGTTTGAGCTGTACACCATCCCGACCTCCTCCATGGAGAGCTCCCTCATGGTGGGCGACTTCCTGACCGTCTCCAAGCTCTCTTACGGTGTGCGCATGCCCAATACGCCGGTGGCCATTCCGTTTGTCCATAACACCATCCCCAAGACAGAGGTGAAGTCCTATTCCAAGATCGTCCAACTGCCCTATATGCGCACCAAGGCCCTGCGGTCCCTGCGCAACAACGATGTGGTGGTGTTCAACTATCCCGATGGCGACACGGTGGTGCTGGAACGCAAGGCTGAGAGCTATTACGCCATCGTGCGCGAGTTTGAGGCCATGCTCAACCCGAATGCCACCCCCGCCGAGAAGAGAGAGGTGCTGGGACGCTATAGCCCCGACATGATTCAGTATTTCCAACAGAAGTACGCCGGCGCCTACTACCCCGGCAAAGGCCGCGAGGCCGTCTGGAAAGAGTATCACGTCATCGACCGCCCCGTGGACAAAAGGGAGAACTACGTGAAACGCTGCATCGCAGTGGCCGGCGACGAGCTGAAGATCGTGGACAAGCAGGTCTATATCAACGGCAAGGCCGTCGAGAACCCCAAACGGATGCAGTTTGCCTACTTCGTCTATCATCCTACCGGGATGCAACTCTCCCAGAAGAAACGCAAGGAACTGGACATCAATGAAGATGACGCCCAGCGCGTGGACCAGTACACCGTCCTCTACCGCCTCAACCAAGAGCAGTGCGACCATATCCGCAAGATGGGCTTCCAGGTGGAGTGCTACCAGGACTCCGCCGGCCAGTATGATCCTGCCATCTTCCCGCACTCCCCGGATTATCCGTGGAACAAGGACTTCTTTGGCCCTCTCACCATCCCCGCCAAGGGCATGACCGTCCAACTGGACCCGAAGAATATCGTCCTATACGAGCAAATCATCCGCCAGTATGAGGGCAATAAGCTGGAGGTCAAGGACGGCAAGATCTTCATCAATGGTCAGGAGACGACAAGCTATACCTTCCAGATGGACTACTACTTTATGATGGGCGACAACCGCCACAACTCCGCCGACTCCCGCTTCTGGGGCTTTGTACCCGAGGACCATATCGTGGGACATCCCTCCATGGTATGGCTCTCCGTGGACAAGTACAAATCCTGGGGCGAGAAGGGCAAGATCCGCTGGGACAGAATGTTTAAAAGAGTGAAACTGTAACAAATCCTTTGACGATGCAAACAATACCCGTATATTGCAAAAACACCAACTCCTTGATCTATGCCCCTTTCGGGCAGAAACTCTATGATTTTCTGCAGGAACATCAGCTGCTGCCCGAGACGCCTTACCTGGGCGCCTTGGTCAATAATAACGTGCATGATCTCGGCTATCAGATACATAAGCCATCTATCATCGATTTCTTTGACTATTACTCCAGCTATGGCCGGCCCTTCTATATCCGCTCATTGTATTTGCTGCTCTGCAAGACCGTGCATGATCTGCTCCCCGTCAAGGTGAGACTGCGGATCAAGCACACGATCTCCGGGGGCAGCTTCTGTACGCTGGAGAATATGGATGAGCCCATCACGGAAGAACTGGTGAAGAAGATGTTCCAGCATATGAAGAAGATTGTGCAGATGAACATCCCCTTCGAGCGTGTGGAGATGTTGACCGACGATGCCATCGAGGTCCTGGGAGAACTGGGCATGGAAGACAAATACGAGCTGCTGAAGACTCGCAACAAGATCTTCACCTCCGTCTACCGTCTGGATACCACCGTCAACTACTATTATGGCAACCTGGTGCCTTCCACCGGCTATCTGCAGCTCTTCGGGCTGGAGAAGTATGAGAACGGCATCTTGCTGAAGATACCCTCAGCCAAGAATGTCAAGGTGTTGCCGAAGACGCATAGCAATCCCAAACTCTTTGCCCAGTACCAAATGTCCAAAGACTGGGCCGAGAAGATCGGGGTGGTGACAGTTAGCGACATGAATCGCATCGTGAAGAATGGCAGGGCGTTGGAGACCATCCTGGTGGCGGAGGCTTTCCAGGAGAAATGGATTGCCCATGTGGCCGACCAGATCCACCATCGCCAGGGGGTGAAGATGGTCCTCATCAGTGGACCCTCCAGCTCGGGCAAGACGAGCACCTGCCGCCGACTCTCCGTGCAGTTGGCCGTCTTGGGCTACAAGCCCGTGCAGATTTCCGTGGACGACTTCTTCGTGGAACGTGATGAGACACCCTTGGATGCCAATGGGGAGAAGGATTTTGAGGCTTTGGAGGCTATAGACCTGCCGTTGTTCAACGATACCCTGAAGAGACTGGTGGCCGGCGAATGTGTGGAGATTCCGACCTTTGACTTTGCCAAGGGCTCCAAGTTGTGGACTGGCAAGACCCTCCAACTGGAAGAGAACTCCATCATGGTGGTGGAGGGCATCCATTGTCTGAATCCCAAGTTGACCGAACAGCTTCCCGATGACCTGAAGTTTAAGATCTTCGTCTCTGCCCTGACCTCCATCTCCATTGACCGGCAGAATCCGATTCCCACGACGATCAACCGTCTGATCCGCCGCATTGTCCGCGACTACAACTATCGTGGCTATTCCGCCCTGGACACTCTCAAGCGGTGGAACAGCGTGCGCCGAGGGGAGGAGAAGAACATCTTCCCCTACCAGGAGAATGCCGATGTGATGATCAACACCTCGCTCATCTTTGAGCTGGGACTGCTGAAAAACTATGCGATTCCCATCCTCCGGGAGGTGCCCGAGACCGTCCCGCAATATGCCGCAGCCAGCAGTCTGCTGAAGTTCCTCTCGTTCTTCCAACCCATTTATGAGAGTGACATCCCGCCGACCTCTATATTGAGAGAGTTTGTGGGTGGAAGCAAATTCAAGTACTAATGGTTGCCCTGTTAGGATCGGGAAATGTGGCCACGTGGCTGGCGACGCGACTCCGGGATAGTCAGGAGTTCCCCGTGACGCAGGTCTATAGCCGTCGGCTGGAGCATGCCCGGGTGGTGGCTGACATGTGCGGGGCTGAGGCCATTGATGATTTGTCGAGGCTGGATTCCCATTGTGGGGTCTATATCTTCGCGCTCAGCGATGATGCGCTGCCGCAGGTGCTGCCGCAGATCCCCTTCAGGATGCCGCTGGCAGTCCATACCGCCGGGTCTGTCCCCCAGGAGATCTTCCGCCCGTATGCCGACCATTACGGGGTCCTGTATCCTTTGCAGACCTTCTCCAAGGCGGCTGACATGTCTGCCCTCCAAGTGCCGCTATGCGTGGAGTGCGACCATGCAGGTCCCTGTCGCGAGAGACTGCTGTCGTTGGCGGAGGCCCTGTCCGACACGGTCCGGCCGCTGAGTGGGGAACAGCGTTTCTACGCCCATCTGGCTTCTGTCTTTGCCTGTAACTTCTCGAATGCCATGTGCCAGGTGGCCGATCAGATCTTGCAACAACACCAGCTCGACCGGAGCCTGATTCTGCCGTTGCTGGAACAGACCGTCCACAAGCTGCAGGGGATGTCGCCCCGGGAGGCTCAGACCGGTCCCGCGCGACGCGGGGATGAGGAGGTGATGCGACACCATCTGGCGGCCCTCTCCGACCCCCGATGGCGGGAAATATACCGCCTGATGTCCGATTTTATCCGGCAGGAGGCCCAGTCTGATGCTGACAGTCAGTGAAATAGAGATAATAAACAAATATTTGTGGATTATTTTTTGATGGGTGATTCTAAATTCAAAAAAAATCACTATTTTTGCGCCTGCTTCTTTCGAGCAACAGATTAGTTCTATCAAATTAAAAATCAAAACAATATGCAAAAGAAAGGCAACAAATACGGCACCCATCGTGTCATTGAACCCAAGGGCGTGCTTCCGCAGCCGGCCAACAAGATTGACAACAACATGGATGAAATCTATGACAATGAGATTCTCATCGACGTTCAGACGTTGAACATAGATTCCGCCTCTTTTACGGATATCCACAATTATGCCAAGCAACAGGCTGGTGAAGGTGCCAGCACTGAAGCTGTCATGGAAGAGATCAAGAAGGAGATGCTGTTGAATGTCGAGTTGCAAGGCAAGCACCGCAACCGTCGTACGGGCTCCGGTGGTATGCTCCTCGGCCGTGTCGAGAAGATCGGTGATGCTCTGAAGGGCAAGATCGACCTGAAGGAAGGTG
The DNA here is from genome assembly GCA_017544105.1 of Bacteroidales bacterium. Classification (GTDB taxonomy): domain Bacteria; phylum Bacteroidota; class Bacteroidia; order Bacteroidales; family WCHB1-69; genus F23-D06. Next base: position 5,834 of record JAFYEU010000038.1, on the reverse strand, counting down.
ACCGTGTTGCCACGCTGGTCAGCCTCTCCCTGACTCCTTTGCGTATCGATGAGATTTTGGAGATCCGTCCGGAAGTGGATCAGGTGGACATCAAGGGTAAAGCCATTCTCTTCGAGAGCGGCATCTATGCCAAGATCCCGACCGACATGCCTGAGAAACTCGCCTTGAGTGCCCTCGACGTGGCTGGTGCTCCTGCCCAGACGGCTAAGTTGTGCCAATATGGTCAGACTGTTGTGATCCTCGGCGCTGGCGGTAAGAGCGGTATGCTCTGCTGCTATGAGGCTAAGAAACGCGTGGGCGTTACCGGTAAGGTGATCGGTATTGCCAACAGCCCGAAGAGTACCCAACGTATCAAAGACCTCGGCTTCTGCGATATCGTGGAGTCTGCTGCTGGCATGACCCCCGTTCAGGTCTATGAACTTATCGAGAAACTCACCAACGGCAAGATGGCCGACGTCACCATCAACTGCGTCAACGTTCCTGACCAGGAGATGACCGCTGTGCTCTGCACCAAGGACGACGGTATCGTTTATTTCTTCTCCATGGCCACCAGCTTTACCAAGGCTAGCCTCGGTGCCGAAGGCATCGGCAGCGATGTGAACATGATCATGGGTAACGGCTATACGAAGGGACATGCTGAGTTTACACTGCAAGAGCTGCGCGAAAGCCCCGAGCTGCGCAAGATCTTCGAAGAACTCTACGCATAACCCCTATACCATATAGTAATAATTTTTTGACGAGAAAAAGCAGAGTCCAAGCTCTGCTTTTTTTGTTGCCCATCCCCCTGTAGAGACGTTCCATGGAACGTCTCTACGATCAGGAAAATAATCGTTGGCATGTATCCGCAAATTGTCTATATTTGCAGATTATATTCTGATTATGAAAAAACTATTGAGAACCAGCCTGTTATTGTTGTTCTGCGTGGCCTTTTCTGTCGTTGGCGCGCAGACTCGCGAGCTGGTCATCCTCCATACCAACGACACACACAGCCAAATAGAGCCTTATTCCTACCAGGATGATGTCAATGTGGGCGGTATCCTCCGGAGAGAGGCCTATGTGCGTGAGATGCGCCAGCAACACCCACAGCTGCTCCTGCTCGACGCGGGCGACTTCTCCCAAGGGACCCCGTACTTCAACTTCTTCAAAGGCTATGTGGAGATTACCTTGATGAACCAGCTGGGCTACGATGCCGCCACCTTGGGCAACCATGAGTTCGACAACGGCTCGGCAGAACTGGCCAAACGCATCCGCAAAGCCAAGTTCCCCGTTCTCTGCTGTAACTACCAATACCATAACAAAGCCCTGAAGCGGGCCATGAAGGAGTACACTATCATCCAGAAGGACGGACTCAAGATCGGCATCTTCGGCCTTTGCGTGGACTTGAACTCGCTGGTGTCTCCCGAGATTGCCCAGGAGGTGACCTATCTCGATCCTATCCCCGAAGCTCGACGCGTGGTGGCCAAGCTGCAACAGAAGGGCTGTGACATGATCATCTGCCTCTCCCACTTGGGTCTCCAGGAAGGCCAGGTCAACGACAAGGATATTGCACAAGCAGTCCCGGAAATCGATGTCATCATCGGAGGCCATTCCCATACGGAACTGGCGGAGCCTGTCGTGGTCGGCAAGACCCGCATCTGCCAGATGGTCAACCGGGGCAAGTGTATTGGCGAACTGACAGTCAAATATTAAGCAATCATTTATACCTGAGATATGAAGAAGAAAATTATGGTGACCGGCGGTTGTGGCTATATCGGCTCCCACACCATCATTGAGCTGGTGCAGAGCGGCCGTTATGAAGTGGTGTCCGTGGACAATAATGTCAGAAGTACGCCGGAGACAATGAGCCGTGTGGAGCGGATCACTGGCGTGAAGGTGCGCAACTACAAGGTCGACATCTGCGACAAGGCAGCCTTTTTCAAGGTCTTTGAGGAGAATCCCGACATACAAGGTATCATCCATTTTGCTGCCTACAAGGCCGTGGGCGAGTCTGTGGAGCAGCCGCTGATGTACTATCGCAATAACCTCGGCGCGTTGGCCAACGTGCTGGAAGCTTGCCAGCACTTCGGCATCCAGGCACTGATCTTCTCCTCTTCCTGCTCGGTGTATGGCGATGTCAAGAATCTGCCCGTCAGCGAGAAGACCCCAATGGGCCAGGCTTTCTGCCCCTATGCCCATACCAAACAGATAGGGGAGGAGATGATTCGCAATATGATGGTGCCCAATCCTTCCATGAACGCGCTCATCCTCCGCTACTTCAACCCCGTGGGTGCGCACATCTCCGGCATGAACGGCGAACTATCGCCCGACAAGCCCAACAACTTGGTACCCATCATCATGCGGGTGGCTTCGGGCAAGCAGCCCTCGATGCAGGTGTTCGGCACCGACTACGATACACGCGACGGCTCTTGCATCCGTGACTATCTCCATGTCTCCGATATCGCTGATGCACACGTCAAGGCCATGGACTACCTGCTCGAACACCGTAATCAGGAACAGTGCGAGGTCTTCAACCTGGGCAGCGGCAACGGCATTTCCGTGATGGAGATGCTGGCGGCCGCCGAGGAGGTCGTCGGCCATAAACTCAACTATACCATCGGCGGCCGCCGCGCAGGCGACATCCCCGCCATCTACGGCGACAGCTCCCGCGCCAACACCCTCCTCCATTGGAATTGCCGCTATAATGTGCATGATATGATGGAGAGCGCCTGGAAATGGGAACAATATCTGGATTCTGAAGGATCTCATTGATGTTGTTTATAAGTCTATTTGCTTATAAATATGCATTATAAGCGTTTTTGCTTATAAATTATTTTTATAAGTGTTTTTACTTATAAAAAATGTATCTTTGCACCCAAAATATTCATTATGGTACAAGCAGCTATCTCGGCCGATATCGTATCCTCTTCCTCCTTGTCCATGGAGGAGAAGAGTGTCCTTAACCAAAGTATCCGCCATTTCTTGAGTGAACTGGAACATGACGATACGACCACACAGTGGGGTAGAATAGTCAAGGGAGACGCTGTGGAGATTTTCATGTCTGATCCCCACAAGGCGCTGCGTACGGCCTTGAGATTGAAGACGTTGGTGAAACAAATGCCTTTGAAGGATCTGGAAGACGCAACTCCGGAAAGGAAGAATAAAAGAATCCTTTTCAAAAAATATGGCATTCGGATGGCGATCGGCTTGGGTGAAATGCGTGTTGCCGACAAAGAGCGCGATACACTGGATGGCGAGGCTATCTACTACGCCGGACGCTTGATGGAATACCAAGGAACCTCCCAGAAGGAGCGGGCTGTGATCAAGAATACCCTCTTCTTCAAAGCCGACAACGACTCCTTGACGCAACAGATGAATGTGTTGTTGGGCCTCATCGACGTGTTGCTTCGAAAGGCCAATGCGCGTCAGTGCGAGGTCTTGTATCAGAAACTCTCCGGAAAAACAGAGATGGAGATAGCTGAAATATTGAATATCAAGCAATCAGCTGTCAATCAGCATAGCACCGCGGTCGGCTGGAACGCTTTGGAACAGGCAGTGCTTTACTATGAAACCCTAAACCTTGAAAATGATGATTAAACTCTTCATATTGCAGATATTGGCCCATATCATCAGCGATTTTTATCTGCAAACAGGTAAGTCCTGTCAGGATAAGGCCAAATGGGGGTTCCAGTCGCCGCATCTGTACGTGCATGTGGCCATTACCTTCTTCTGCTCTTGGATCTTGTCGCTCCTGTATCCCTATACTTTTGATTTTTGGTGGGCCTCCATGGTCATTGCCGTGCTGCATGGTGTGATTGACGGCTTGAAAGCTCATTTCAAAAAGGTCCCTTGGGTGTTTTTTATAGACCAAGTGTTGCACCTGATGGTCATTGGTGCGGTGGTTGCTTGGTTCAGCAGTACGGTGAACTATAAAATCCCTTTTTGGAACGATGGTGTAGTCACTCCGCTCAATATGATTTCCAACTCCACATGGCTCTGGATCACGGCGTTTGCCTTTTGTCTGCGTCCGGCCAATATTTTCATTGGGGAAATTCTGGCCAACGCCCGAATCAAGTGTCCGCACGATTCTGAGTCCGAACTGTCATCTCAAGAAGATAATGATGCTGATGTGCCAGCATCCGCGCAAGATTTGCCCAATGCAGGACATGTGATTGGCGATGTGGAACGATTGTTAACCTTGATATTTATGATGTTTGGCCATTTTGAAGCCATCGGTTTCCTGCTGGCTGCGAAATCGCTCCTGCGTTTCAAAGACAGTGCCACGAACAAGTCTGAATATGTGTTGGTCGGTACCTTGCTTAGCTTTGGTATGGCCATCGTGGCAGGAGCCATAGTATTGTGTTTGTTAAATAGCGTGTAAACTGTAATAAGATGTCTGAAAACCTTCGTCTCGTATCCGACCTCGCCCTGATATTGATTTCTGCCGGTGTCGTCACTATCATCTTCAAATTGCTGAAACAGCCCCTGGTGCTCGGCTATCTCGTGGCCGGATTTCTCGTGGGTCCCCACCTGCATATCTTCCCCACCGTCACTGATGTGGCCGATGTGGAGGTATGGTCCGAGATCGGTATTATCTTCATGATGTTCGGTCTGGGTCTAGAGTTTAGCTTCCGAAAGCTTTTCTCCGTGGGCAGCAAAGCCTTTGTGACAGCCATCGTCGGCATCCTCGGCATGATGGGCGTGGGCGTGCTGCTCGGTCTGATCATGGACTGGGATATCATGCAGAGCATCTTCCTGGGCGGCATGTTGTCCATGTCGTCCACCGCCATTATCATTAAAGCGTTCGATGACTTGAAGCTGAAAGGGGAGTCCTTCGCCGACCTCACCATGGTGGTGCTGATCATTCAGGACATCGTGGCGGTGGTGATGATGGTCTTGATGTCCACCGTGGCAGCCAGCAAGAACGCTTCTGCCGGCAAGGAGATGGTGATGAGCATCGTCAAGCTGGTCTTCTTCCTCATCCTCTGGTTTGTCATCGGCATCTATTTGATCCCTTCCTTCTTTAGAGTCGCCAAGAAATATATCAACGACGAGAACCTGCTGATTATCTCCATCGGACTCTGCTTTGGCATGGTGATTATCGCCAATAATGTGGGCTTCTCTTCCGCTCTGGGTGCCTTTGTCATTGGCTCTATTCTCTCCGAGACGGTGGAGAGCCATCGTATAGAAGAGCTCACCAAGAGCATCAAGGACCTCTTCAGCGCTATCTTCTTCGTCTCTGTCGGTATGATGATAGAGCCGGCGGTGTTGCAGCAATACTGGAAGTTGGTACTGTCATTGGTGCTCATCACGTTGATTGTCAAAGCCTTCATTTCCACACTCTCCGCAGTGCTCGCGGGTGCCAACCTGGAGGACTCTGTCAAGACCGGCTTCACCCTCTCCCAGATCGGCGAGTTCGCCTTCATCATTGCGGCGGTGGGTGTGGCCCAAGGGGTGATGCCTTCCTATATTTACCCGGTCATCATCGCCTCTTCCGTCATCACGACCTTCACCACGCCCTATTGGATCCGCGCCGGGAAGCCTGCCTATGCTTTCTTGTGCAGGAAGATGTCACCCAGCCTCAAGTCCCGGCTCGACGAATACTCTCTCTTGGGCAATGAGTCTGACAAGAAGGATTGGAAGAGCATTATATCCAGCACGTTGCCCCGAGTGCTGATCTTCTCGGTGGTCAGCTTCGCGTTGCTATTTCTCATCTTCAACTATCTGATTCCCTTTGTTGGCAAGATAGAACTGCTGCAAAAGATCCCCAGATGGTGGTACAATCTGCTGTTCGCCGCAGGTGTCTTGCTGCTGATCACGCCGTTCCTCTATGGCATTGTCTATAACAGCCAGAAGAC